>SVCR01000057.1 GCA_015058265.1 Clostridiales bacterium | reverse complement strand
AGGCGAAGGCGGCGGTGAGATAGAAGACTACTGGTGCATCGCTGTAGGTGATATGGCAGAGTATCTTGTGGAGACAGGCAAGGATGCCCGTTATGCTACTTATGAAGAGGTCATGGAAGTCCTGCGCAAAGCTGAAGAGGCAGGTTACGTCCATCAGATAACTAACCTCGATGGTGAAGATAAGATCGTAGGCATCTGCAACTGCAGTAATACAGTCTGCAATGCGCTCAAGACATCCCAGCTCTTCAATACACCTAATATGTCTGCTTCTGCCTACAGAGCGCACGTAGATCACAACAAGTGCGTTGCCTGCGGAAAGTGCGTAGAGATATGTCCGGTCGGCGCAGCTAAGCTCGGCCAGAAGCTTTGCAGGAAAAACGGGCAGGCAGTGGAGTATCCGCTTACCGAGCTCCCTAATGAAGTTAAATGGGGACCTGAGAAGTGGAACAAGAACTACAGAGAGGATGCCAAGATCAACTGCTATGAGACAGGCACATCGCCATGCAAAGCGGCATGTCCGGCTAACCTGTCAGTACAGGGATATATCAACATGGCGGATCAGGGCAGATACAGAGAAGCTCTTGAGCTGATCAAGCAGGACAATCCGCTTCCTGCAGTATGCGGCGCAGTCTGCAACAGAAGATGCGAAGACAGATGTACAAGAGGAACAATAGACCAGCCTGTAGCGATCGACGAGATCAAGAAGTTCATCGCTGCACAGGAACTCAAGGCAGAGAACAGATTCGTCCCTAAGTGCGGCAAAGAGATCGGCGGATTCTGGGGAGATGAGTACAAGATGGCCATCATCGGAGCCGGCCCGGCGGGTCTTTCCGCAGCTTATTATCTCCGCAAGAGAGGATATCCTGTAACAGTATTTGAGAAGCAGCAGGCACTCGGCGGAATGCTCAGATACGGAATACCTTCATTCAGACTCGAGAAGGATGTTGTTGATGCAGAGATCGAAGTAATGAAGGAAATGGGCGTAGAGTTCAGGACCGGAGTAGAGGTAGGTAAGGACGTTACTATCCCACAGCTGAGAGAAGAAGGCTACGCTGCATTCTATGTTGCCATCGGTCTGCAGAGCGGCGGCAAGCTCGCGGTAGAGGGTGCTGATGCCAAGGGTGTCATGAGCGGTATCGACTTCATGAGGATCATCAATGAGGACGAGGTAGCTCTGATGAACGGCAAGCTGCCGAAGGCAGGCAAACTCAAGGGCAATGTTGTGGTCATCGGCGGAGGAAATATCGGTGCTGACGTTGCAAGAACAGCGCTCAGATCAGGTGCCGAAAGCGTTATGATGTATGCTCTGGAGGGCTATGATGAGCTCCCGATGGGCGTAGAAGACAGAAAAGAATGCGAAGAAGAAGGCATCAATGTCAATGGCGGCTGGGGCCCGGTAGAGATCAGGAAGGAAAAAGGCAAAGTCAAAGGCATCACGTTCAGGAAGTGCATCTCCGTAAGGGATGCAGATGGCCGTTTCGCTCCTGTGTTCGATGAAAACGAAACAGTCGATGTTGACTGCTCAACAGTACTCTACTGCACAGGTCAGAAGGTCGACATGAAGGATCTTCTCAAGGATACCAAAGTTGAATTCAATCCTAACGGGACCATCAAAGCTGATCCTGTAACACTCCAGACTGCAGAAGAAGACATCTTTGCAGGCGGTGATATTGTTACCGGTCAGAAGTTTGCTATCGATGCTATCGGAGCCGGCAGGGTCATAGCTGACTCGCTGCACAGATATGTACATAAGGATCAGGGACCGAACAGGCTTACGGTCGGAAGAGATCTCAGAGAGATCATCGAGCTCGACAGAGATGACATATTCGTAGAGAGCTATGATAACATGCCTAGACAGAAGCCTGGCCACAGAGACGGTGATCCTGTCAAGACATGGGAGGATCTGAGAGAGCCGCTGACAGAGGCGCAGGTAAGGGCAGAGGCAAACAGATGTCTCAAGTGCGGTGCTACGACAGTTGACGTAAACAGATGTATCGGCTGCGGACTTTGTACTACTAAGTGCGAATTCGATGCTATCAAGCTTGAGAGGGATCATCCTCTCGCGTCGAGAATGTTCTCTGCTGAGAACGGCAAGCTCAAAGCTATTCTTCCGTATGCTCTGCCTAGGGAGATCAAGATCAGGGCCAAGAACAGCAGGCTCGCGAAGAGATTTAGCAAATAGGATCGATATCCTGTCTGCGGATCGATACGCATGATCGAACAAGAATTAACTCTGCGCTTTTCGTTGAAACGGAAGGCGCAGAGCTTTTTTTGAAATCAAGGCAGCCCGGCTTTCGATGCGCTCTGCTCGACGGAGAGTTTCACAGATAGCGGTCGAGGAATTCCCAGAAAGCGTCTGCTGTTTCGCGGAGCTGAGTGCTGAGCTCGTAGCCGGCAGTTATTATTTCTGTCATGGCTTTGTTCTTCTTGCTCCTGACGGTACGGTCAATATCCTCACGCAAAACTTCGGCATCATGCTGTATGGCTCGCCTCGCAGCGTCCAAATCACCGAGAGTCTCCATCAGTTCTCCGTTAGCTCTGAAGAAGTCGTAATCATAAGGAAGTCTTGTCTTATAACAGCCGCTCTTGTATCTGTCTATGACCACCTCATATCTTGTATATGCATTAGCCACGGCGTCTTCCCATGACATATAGAGATCCCGTCCGGCTGCTTCGCCCACGGTCTTCATCCTATCCGGATCAGCCGCCAGTTCTCTGAGCTTGGCAGCAAGGGCGTCGGCATTCTCTTCTATGAAGAATCCGTTGATATCTTTTTCTATATCTTCAGCTGCGCAGCTGCCCTCTATTACAACTGCCGCGGTATCGCTTGCCGCCGCTTCGCGGACAACAAGACCGTTGGTATCGAAGGTAGAAGGGAAGAGGAACAGATCAGAACGCCTGTACCAGGCTCGCAGCTTTTCTCTGTCAGAGATGACTCCTGCGAAGTAAACCTTGGAAAGAAGCCCCAGCTCGGCTGTATATTCTCTGACTTCGGTTTCGTCTCCGCCGCCTCCGATGAATACCATCCTGAAATCGATGTCCTGCGCTTTCAGAGCTGCTAGAGCGTCAAGTATGATGCGAAGGCCCTTGTACCACATCAGCCTGCCTATGAAGAGGAAGACCGGTACGCCGTCTGGAAGATCGTATCCGGCTGTAACTTCGGCAACGAGGTCATCGGATACCTGCTCATGCGGAAGATCGACACCGTTAGGCATGACGATATATTCTCCCTCATAACCCAGTGATCTCAGATTCTCACCGGCGCCTTTACTTACAGTCCACACCTCATCGCATGCATTGACATTGTAGAGTAAAGCACGGATCGCGCCCTCCTGAAGAGCCTTGCCCCTGACCGCTTTGGCTATGTCGATATCATATTTGGTGTGCCATGTAAGTACCAGCGGGAGCTGCATGGATTCTGCCAGCTGTCTGGCGAGAATACAGGAAGTGACGGGACAGTGTGTGTGCAGAAGCGAGACCCGGCTTGATTCCACGATGTGCGCTGCTTCGGGAGAAAAAGGATATCCCGCTACATATCCGATATGCTTGCGCAGGTCGATGCTCGGATATCTTACAACAGGGAAGTCGTAATTGCTGTCATCGGCATCTGAAATATGAGGCGTGACTACGATAGCATGACCGTGATCCCTCTCTATATACTTCGCGTAATTGAGTACTGCATTGGCGACTCCGTCTATGATAGGCGGGAACGAGTCGTTAAGCAGACAAATAGTATGTTTCCTGTCATCTGAGGACATTCCGGACTCCTTTATTCGCATTTTTTTGATCTACTATAAGTTAAGTTAACATAGAGCCTCAAGGCATTCAATACCGAGTTCGTCAAACAAAGACCGCGATATGCACAGAGCTTTTTGTGCGGCTCACTATTAAGAATCGGAGCTTTTATGATACAATATTTAGGTTAGAAAAGAATTAGGACAGGTGAAACATGAAGAATGAACAGAGAGAAAAAACTATCGTAAGGACGAGTTTTGTCGGTATCGTAGTGAACATCCTTCTTGCTGCGTTCAAAGCGGCAGTCGGTATCATTTCAAATTCCATCGCAGTTGTGCTGGACGCTGTGAACAATCTTTCAGACGCTCTTTCTTCAGTGATAACTATCATAGGGGCAAAGCTGGCAGGCAAGAAGCCGGACCGCAAACATCCGCTCGGACACGGCAGGATAGAGTATATAAGCGCTCTTCTGGTCGCAGCTATCGTTCTCTATGCGGGTATCACTTCTCTGACTGAATCTGTAAAGAAAATAATAGACCCTGTACAAGCCAATTATTCCAAAGCGTCACTGATCATTATCGCTACCGCAGTAGTGGCGAAGATACTGCTTGGAAGATATGTAAAATCCCAGGGACAGAAGACCGGCTCCGGAGCTCTTATAGCTTCGGGAACAGACGCGTTATCAGATGCGGCTTTGTCCTTCGCGGTACTGGTCACTGCTTTGGTATACATCTTCACCGGGCTTTCCCTTGAGGCATATGTCGGTGTGGTCATTTCGATATTCATCATCAAAGCCGGATATGAGATGATCAAGGATACGGTCAGCGACATTCTCGGAAGAAGAGCCGATGTGGAAGTAAGTAAGAAGATCAAGGATCTGCTCGCTGAAGAGCCTGAAGTAGTCGGAGCATATGACCTGTTTCTCCATAACTACGGACCGGAGAGGAACTACGGATCAGTCCATGTTGAACTCCCGGACAATATGACGGTGAGAGAAGTAGACGAGCTTACGAGAAGAGTCCAGGGAAAAATATATAAAGAGACCGGAGTAATAATGACCGGTATCGGTGTGTATTCACAGAATACCGGAAGCGAGGCTGCAGCTAATATAAGAAAGAAAGTAGAAGAGATCGTTCTTGCTCATGACTGGGCTCTGCAGGTCCATGGATTCTATCTGGATGAAGAGAACAAAGACATGAGATTCGATGTTGTCATTAGTTTCGATATCCAGCCGCGTGACGGTATTGAGAAGATCTACGAGGAAGTCAGCGCGGAATTCCCTGACTATCAGATAACAATAGCTCCGGATGTCGATATCACGGACTGAGGCGGTAAATGGAGAGAGAACAGTATATCATCAGGCCGATCGCTCATGTTCAGTCTGACTACAATGAGAAGTTCGGCATCCCGCGGCAGTGCGGTCTGGTCAGTGAACTCGAATCAAGGATAGTGATCGATCCTGAATTCAGCAATGCAGATGCTCTTCGCGAGATACTTGGATTCACATATATATGGCTGATATGGGGCTTCAGTGCCAACAGCGTGGATATGACTGAGGAGACGGTAAGATGGAGTCCTACGGTGAGGCCGCCGAGACTTGGAGGCGGCAGGCGTGTCGGCGTCTGGGCGTCCAGATCTCCCTACAGACCTAATTCTCTCGGCATGTCGAGTGTAAAGCTCGAGAGAGTAGAAATAGGAGGCAGGACAGCCGGGCCGGATGACCTCAAAGGGATGCAGACGGAAGAACTGGCTCTTATCGTATCCGGTGCAGACATTAAGAACGGTACTCCTATATTCGATATCAAACCGTATATGCCGTATTCTGACAGCCATCCGGAAGCGGGAAACGGCTTCTCGCCCGGAGCGGGAGATGAGCTCCTTGAAGTGAGATTCCCTGAGGCTCTGCTGGACAAGGTAGATGAGAAGAAGAGAGCCGGTCTGATCAAAGTCCTCGCGCTCGATCCGCGCGGAGCCTACGAGAAGAAGGAAGGCTATTCGTATGGATTGTCCTTTGCGGATATGGATATACGATTTATTGTAGATGGAAATGTGCTGACTGTTACTGATGTCCTTACATCAGAGCAGGCACTCAGGAATAGAGAGAAAGGCATCGACAGATGACATCAGGCAATATGGAGCCGGATAACGGAAAGAGGGCAGCATCTGCGAGATGCGTTATCGTAGGCGGCGCGGATATAAAATGCTTTGACAGAATAAGGGGCTACCTCAGAGAAGATGACTATATCATCGCATGTGACAGCGGTCTGAAGCATATTGAGAAGCTGGAGATCACGCCGTCACTGATAGTAGGGGACTTTGATTCTCATGAGAACCCTCACTCAGATATCGAGACGATCGTCCTGCCTGTTGCCAAGGATGATACGGATACTGTTTACGCTGCAAGAGAAGGGCTCAAACGCGGGTACAGGGATTTTCTGCTCATCGGCGTTTTCGGAGCGAGACTCGACCATACTCTTGTTAATACATATCTGCTGTTCAAACTGGATACAGAGGGCTGCAGTGCTATGGCAGTCGATGACTATTCAGAGATGACAGTATTATCTTCCGTTAGGAACAGCAGGGCGGGCATTCCTGCTGTCGTAGAAGACAGATACCCTTATTTCTCTCTGGTGAACATGACAGGGACTGCTCGCGGCGTTACTATACAGAACGCGAAATTCTGCATAGAAAATGCTGATATAACCAGCGATTATCAGTATGCGACGAGCAACGAGGTATTGACCGGAAAAACGGCCGAAATCACGCTGGAAGAAGGGCGTTTGCTGCTTATAAAAGACATGTAACAGCAGGCGTTCACACATCTTTTTACTAAAAAATAAACATCATCCTGTGCGCCTTGACACGCATGGCAAATACATGGTAGATTTTACCGATTAAGTTAAAAAAAGAGGAGGATCATATGGAGCGAAAGAGAACATCTGCAATTGAATTCAGCCCTACTGTTGACATCAGACTTCTCAAGGAAGCAGGTATTGACCTCTCTTCTCAGTACACTATCATTCCCGGTTTTTGTGACGTGCATGTGCACTTCAGAGAGCCGGGTTTTTCTTATAAAGAGACAATAGAGACCGGTGCGAAAGCCGCGGCTCATGGCGGTTATACAGCCGTTTGCACCATGCCTAATCTGGATCCGGTGTCAGATACCGTCGAACATCTTGCCGAACAGCAGAGGATAATAGATGAAGATGCTTGTATCCACGTCTATCCTTATGCGGCGATCACTGTAGGACAGAAGGGCGAACAGCTCGCTGATCTTGACGGGATGGCAGAAGGATGCATAGCTTTCTCTGATGACGGGCACGGTGTGCAGTCAGATGACATGATGAGAGCTGCGATGATCAAGGCAAAGTCGCTGGGAAAGATCATAACTGCTCATTGTGAAGTCAATGACCTGCTGCGCGGCGGTTATATCCATGACGGAGAATATGCGCGCGAACATGGGCACAGAGGTATCTGTTCTGAATCAGAGTGGAAGCAGATCGCAAGAGACCTTGAGCTCGCTGCAGAGACAGGATGCGCATATCACGTATGTCACATATCATGTAAAGAGAGTGTGGATATCATACGCAGGGCCAAAGCTCAAGGCGTTGATGTGACATGTGAGACAGCTCCTCATTATCTTCTGCTCGATGACAGTATGCTGCAGGAAGACGGAAAATGGAAGATGAATCCTCCGCTGAGAAGCGCGGAGGACAGAGAGGCCCTGATAGAAGGTCTTATAGACGGCACCATAGACTGTATCGCCACAGACCATGCTCCTCATTCGGCTGAAGAGAAATCCAGAGGGCTTGAGAAGTCCGCGTTCGGGATAGTCGGCATAGAGACAGCTTTTCCGCTCCTGTACACATACCTTGTTCTGCCGGGGATCATTACCATGGAAAAGCTTGAGGAGCTGCTGGTATACAATCCGAGAAAGAGGTTCGGGATCCCGCTCGGTAACGACTACTCGGTATGGAATATGAGCGCGGAATGGACTATCACACCGGAACTTGATTTCCTGTCCAAGGGAAGAGCGACACCATTCGAGGGATGGAGGGTCACAGGCCTGAACGTTCTGACTGTGTGTGACGGAAAGCCGGTCTACAGACACGGCGATCTGTAAATGGATTAAGTAATTAATAGACATTGATATAAATGGAGGATATTGAATATGGCTAAGAGGAAGGATGTTAAGAAAGTACTGATCATCGGATCCGGCCCAATTGTTATCGGACAGGCTGCCGAATTCGACTATGCAGGAACGCAGGCTTGTCTTGCGCTGAAGGAGGAAGGCTATGAGGTCATCCTCTGCAACTCCAATCCTGCTACGATCATGACAGATACTACGATAGCTGATAAGGTCTATATGGAGCCTCTGACACTGGAATACATCGCTAAGATCCTCAGATATGAGAGGCCTGACGCGATCGTTCCGGGTATCGGCGGACAGACAGGACTGAATCTCGCAATGCAGCTGGAGAAGAAGGGTGTACTCAGAGAGTGCCGTGTCGAGCTGCTCGGTACATCGAGCGAGTCCATCGAAAGGGCTGAAGACAGAGAGCTGTTCAAAGAGATGTGCCAGTCGATCGGAGAGCCGGTCATTCCGAGCGAGATCACTTACAGCATCGAAGAGGCCAAGAAGGCGGCTGAGGATATCGGATATCCTGTAGTTCTCAGACCTGCATTCACACTCGGCGGAACAGGCGGCGGCTTTGCCAACAACGAGGCAGAGCTTGAAGATATAGCGATCAACGCATTCAACCTCTCACCGGTCCACCAGGTCCTCATAGAGAAATCTGTAAAGGGATTCAAAGAGATCGAGTTCGAGGTAATGCGTGACGGCACA
>SVCR01000056.1 GCA_015058265.1 Clostridiales bacterium | reverse complement strand
CTTCCTCTTCCTCATATACCACATGTGGCTGGTATTTCACTCTTACCGGGTTCTCCTGTCTGTCATATCCCAGGATCGTGATCGCCGGCGGGTTCCCCGTATAATCTCCCTCAGGCTCAAACGTCACGTATTCGTTTATACCCTCGAAGTGCGGTCTGTATGTTCCGATGTTCGGGATCGTTATAGAGCCGTCTGTATTCTCGACTGCATCTTTGATCCCAGTCGCTTCAAGCTTATAAGGCTTGACCGGATTTGTGATCACGTGATGGAAATGAGGGTGTCCCTTCTGAGTCTCTCCTCTGAGCCCCCACGTCTCAGCACCAGTGGCTTCGCCAGGCGTAGGCTTATGAGTATTAGTCACCGTGATCTCGGCATTCTTTTCTGCTTCCTGATCGAGTGTAACGCTCTCTTTGTCGTATGTCGGTTTATAGCCTGTTTTCTCATTTCCGGTTATGACCCCTTCCTGTTTCTCTGTGACTGTGTAACTGATCTTTACAGGCTTGCCTTCATCAAAGTTATGCGAGTATACAGGCAGATCCTCTGTTGTAACAGAACCTTCTGAACCGATAGTGAACTCTTTGGAATAACCTTCATCGCTCTTCACGGTCACGGTCACATTCTCAGGACGTATATCGTCCTGATTGTCATAATCATCCCACAGCTTGTTGACAGTCAGCTTTGCCGTTTCCTGCGCTACATAGAAGTTGTGGAATATAGGAGCGCCACCCATGGTGTGATGCTCTTCAGCGTTGAATCTCTCTCCGAGTTCGCTTGCCGGATGCTTTTCACCATCCCTTCCGATGTACTTGTCTCGTGTCGCATCATTATTGTCATTCGTTACCGAGATGATATACTTTTTGTCTCCTATTATGATAGTCCCGCTTTCATCTTCTTTCAGCTTGACTTTGATGGATCGGATGTGATATATGCCGTCATAGACAGTCATATCCCCATTTTCGTGGGTTACGGTCCATGTGCCGTCATAGTTGTTGACTGCCCCTTCAGGAATTTCCTCGTTCATCTCGTAATCGAAGACGACACCGGCAAGCAGCTCATCATTCGTCAGGCCCTGACCTCCTTGATCAGTTGGTTTAGTAAGATCTTCATATTTGAATGAAAGTCCATCTTCATCTGCGGTATGATCAAGGAACCTCACCATATGGAAAACATTCGACACAGTAAGGTATCTCTCCTTACCTTCTCCCTTCGTATCCTTCGGCATAGGAGCGATACCCGCTTTTTCACCTGCAGGCCTAAGTGTAAAGCTGTAAGCACCGTTTTCAAGGTCCTTGCTGTTATTTGAGGTCAGGAACTTGTCGGCCGCCATCCTGTAAAAGCTCTTGTTCGGATCGAACACGTTATTGAACCTGGCTTTTTGCACCTCAGTTCTGGTGTACGAGCCATCGTTATTTTCAGTCAGCTTATATATCTTCTGCCTGCCTACTACGAGCCTAAGAGCCGCTTCCTGTCTCACAAGCTCGACCTCAATGTCCACCTCATACCTTTCATCTGAATAGGAAAGTCCCGGTGCGCGTTCCGGATTGTCGGACCCTTCCTGCGGAGACAGCTCGCGGATGTAGTATACGAAGGTCTTTTTATCCGTCTGCTTCCACTTCCCGTTTTTATCCTTTACCTTCATGTCTTCATTGGTGAAAGTGATCGCGTCAAAGTTTCCGCGTCGTCCGACCTCATTTTCGGCAAGCTCATCTTCTGGTATCTCAGTGGAGTTATTATCGATGAATTTCGGCAGATACACACCCTCTCCCGGGCCAAACTCTTTTTTCTTGTCCTCCGGTATTGGTGTATATTCACCCACCTGCTCGACCTTGCCGTCTTTGAAATAACCTACAGGTATCAATGCCATCTCAAATTTGTACCCGGACATCCACGCGTGATCTCTTATGACCTTCTCGACAGTGACGTCACTGTAATTGACCGGACTTACCTCCTGATTATAGAAGTGCAGCTTGTATTTGTCGCTATCCGATACATTCTTTGCGGTCGCAGTATCGCTGTCAGTAATCTGCCCCGCAGCTCCTTCTTTGTCCACTTTTGTCGATGGGATATAGCTGTTTTCTTCCTCGGTCACTGCTACCGTAGCTCCCTTCGGCACGACGATATCTACTGTCTCTCCGTGCTTCAGGGTGAACGACATGCTGACCTCGGCGCTCCCGGTATCACCCGCAGTACCCGCATAGAATCTATGCTCACTGTCCTTCTTCATATATCCGTAGGTGAACGGGGAATTTGCTCCAATGCCGCTTACAGTTATCTTTGCACTGTATTTGAATACAGCAGAGGCATCGGGAGTGCCGCCCTCCTTGACAGTGATGGTCTTGTCTGCAGTCAGCTCAGTGAATCTGTTGGTGAAGACATGGGTATAGAAGTCCTGGTTCTCATTGACTATCGTCCTCGAGACCGAGCTATGTGCTGATTCCTCATATTCCGAAGGAGTAGCGTGGCTGTCTCTATCGTACGGCTTGCAGTTCTTCAGCATGACAAACTCCCAGCCGTTGCAGTTCACATCACCGGACAGAGGTTCTTCCAGAGTGTATGTGGTCTGGAAGGGAACGTCATAAATCGTCACCTGCTGGTCTCCCTGCAGCGTAAACTCATACGATCCGTCAGTAGCTTTTCTGAATACTGTAGGCGCTGATGGCGCGAATTGATACTCTGTCGGAACAAATCCGTTATCGAAGCTGATCCTGTATGTGAATGTGCCGGTTTTATCACCCTCGGTATTTTTCCCGATAACAATATTTGATGTGCGGACATTATTATTGAACTTTCCGATCCTGACGATCCTCCTGTCCACTGTCGCACTCCCGGAAGGTGTATAATCCGAGCTGTCGCTCAGCCTGTAGTATTTACCGTGGCTCTTGTAATACAGGGTATTATCTTTGTCACCATCCTGCATTATATCGAACGGAGCTACATATAATTCATCACTATGATTAGGTTCAAACCCTCCTCGTCCCGGAGTTAGCATCGTTCCTACTATACTGTAATAATTGCTTCCATCTATATAATAAAGGTTGCCATTGTGGTCCTCTCGAACACTATACGATTTATCACCGACAGTGATATGAAGCGGCGCATCCGCAGCGCTGTCACGTGTAGCGTGCTCGTCGGAATCCGACGGTGTCACATCTCCCACCGTACCGACAGTCAGCACTTTGGAATGGTTCTCCGGATCGCGATATTTACCATCTGCAGCTTTGAAATATTTGCGGTGGTTCACATCCTGCTTAACCTGCGCCCCGTTCACCTTCCAGTCGGTGCTCACACGAAGGTCATTGTCTGTATCCGGATTGAATACACCATCCGCTAATTCAAGTTCGCCGCCTTTTGTGCCTGTCTCTGTATTGACACTGTAATACTTGCCACCCTCCTTGATGTAGCTCTTTCCATGGACATCCGTCATCACCTGCTGCCCTTCGACTTCAAGGTATTTTGACAGGATCTTGTCATCATGCTTGACTCGTGCTTTATAATCTGCCGACTGTTCCTCGTAAGGGTAAACATCCCCTTCTTTTGTTACCAGAAGTACGCGGTCAAGGTTGTTGGCGTCGATATACTTTGTATCTCCGGCAGTATCACCACTTACCTTGATGTACTCAACACCGTTCCTGTCTACCATTACCGCTCTCTTGTGCGCGGCATCTGTGCTGCCCTTCGGATACTCGACAAACC
This sequence comes from Clostridiales bacterium, assembly GCA_015058265.1. Next base: position 4,902 of record SVCR01000056.1, on the reverse strand, counting down.
GGTTCTCCTGCAGACGCTGGCCCTTCTCGGTCGTATCCGAGGACCATACGGTACGTGTATAGTCATCCCAATAGATCTTGCTGGTATCATTGTCATAGCATCGGCCGACGGTCACATCCGCCCTTACACCGCGCTCCATCTCAAGATCACTCTTCGGTCCGGAAACTATCACCTTCATGAAATATGTGACTTTTTCGGTGTTGTACTCAAGCACATCAACATCCAAAGGTGAAGGAATCACCTCGCTGATTTTATAGATATATGCCTGTGCTATGTGTTCGTTGTAGTAATTATCTTCAAATACTTTATTTTGCGGAGCATCCGGATTATAGGCAGAACCCGATGGACTGTTTGTCACATTGGCTCCGAAGATCCCATTATCATCGTCGAAGGTCGTCGACTTCGGCGATGCGTATTTGAGTTCATTGAAGCTGACAGCTTCACTCCTGTTCTTTGCCCTATCGGTATAGCTGCCTGCGATATTCTTCAACTTTACTTTTTTTTCGACAGGGGCATTTTCATTGTTATAGTAATTGCTTTCTGGGTCATCGAGCCCGCCCTTTCCGTCATCGATATAAGTATATGTGTAGTCCGCGGAATCCACTTCTTGACTATCCACCAGTTTAAAGGTAAAGAACTCGTTTGCAAAAGTCCCCTTCGGGACGGTATTGTTGACAGTCTTGACCAGTTCTGGAGTCAGTTTGACAGGGCTCAGGTCATTCGGTTCATCCGTCTCACGAAGAATAGCAGTCGTGCACCCGATACCGCTGGTCCATGTATAGTCAGCTCTGTCAGCGCTCGCCTTTACAGAGAAGGACGACCACGACGTTGAAGGGTCCGGGCCGGTGCCGTGTATGTATGTCTTCTCGTGTTGCGGGCCGGTGCCGTGTATGTATGTCTCCTCCTGTTGCAGTCCGGTATGCGCTGCAAAGGCTACAGTATCCAGATCATTGCCGTCACCAAGGACGATACCCTCACCTCTGACAGTTTTATCCCCACCGAGCCTTACTTCACCATAATGAACCTCAGACTTTTTACCGTACTCCCAGGGGAGCTTATCGTAGCAGGCGTCATCCTCATCCTCAATCCAGTCCTGTGCTGCCGGCACATCAAGATCCTCCATGTAAAAGAGCACGGAAGTATTAGGCAGCGCGTCCTTGATCTCTATCGAGAAATCGATGTCCGTCCCCGCGTTTCCCTTCATCATGGTCATCCTGCTCGTTTCATTATTGAATATATAGTTCTTGAACTCCAGAGAGCCTTTTCCGTACTGAACTACAGGACGGATATAGCTTTGACCATCATACAGATACTTGCCCTGCATATAGTTACGATCATGATCCCTTACCGGATCCGGGATTGAAGGTATCTCGTCAAGGTTATTGAAAGTGATGCGGTTCACCTTTACTATCACATCGTGATATTTACCGTTGACATCCATCGCCGCAGCCGGATATGTGATGAGTATCACAGGCGAGTCATCGCTATTTTTTATTGTATACTCACCGCTCCTATAGCTCATATCAACTGTATCGATCCGCCCGCTACCGTTGTTTTTGAGGTTATTATTGTTGACCACTGCGGTCGGAGTGCTCTCCTTGAAATTGCAGATCCTGTAGAAGGTATCCTGATAAAGCGGCTCGTCCTTATCCCATTCACCATTTTTCAGCGCATAAACTCCGGGCGCAAGGAAACCTGCGCCGTTGGTATTCAGATGACCACCGCTCATGTTCTTATTTGTGGTGTCTTCTGTATGGTCATCGTTTCCCCTTGGGCCGGTCTCGTGCCGGTCAGTCATAAGGTCGATATAGTCTCTTTTCGTAGCAACAGTAATATTCGGCCCTTCATCACTTTTGAACGCAAACTTCTGATCCGTAAAGTAATAGATCGCGTTTTCATTCTCGGCGCCCCAGTATTCGTTCCCGGGCAGGCCCCTGTCATTTCTGGTCATCCAGACTCTGGACTTTTTGGCTGAGATGGTCGTAAGAGCCGTACAGGTTTCTATGCCGAGCTCGCGGCTCCAGTCAACATCCAGCGCAGCTGCGCCTTCATCCTCACCTGCTCCGTATGCGGGGTGATAAGAATTCGTTGGCTTGATCCTGCTGTTGTCGAGGTTGTCGATGTTGAGCGTCTCAAGACTCGTGCAGCCTGAGACGAAACCGTCCATGTTGACGATGTGTTCAAGCTTGCCGAAGCTTCTCACATCAAGAGACATCAGATTCGGATCGTTGGCAAACATGTTACGCATCGATACTATTTCTGATGCTCCGCCGACGTTTTCCAGTGAAATTGTCTCGAGGCTGGCTAATCCGCTGACGAATCCTTCAACCGATTTGACATTTTCGAATTTCACATTATCCATATTGATGTTCTTAACAGAACTTCCTGTAAACGGGTTAGTCAGGTCTCTTCTTGTTGTGTTGTTTCCTGTAAGAGTGATATTTGACATATCCACACTTTCAAGGGTACTGCATCCGTTGAACATGTTTGCAAGCTGTGCGCCCTGCTTGGAATTGTCACTTCTGGTTTTAAAACCTTGATTATTAAGTATTACTGTCTTAAGCGAAGTGCAGTCTCTGAACATATTCTGCATGTTGCTCAGGTTTCCGTTAGTCGTAACGCTGCTCATATCGACAGTTTCAAGACTGGAACACCCGCTGAACATGCGTGCGATCCCGGTCGCCATTATCTCATCCATGCCGGAAAAATCCACTTCCGTAAGGTTTGTCATGTCCGCAAAAAGATTGTTCGCCGTTCCGCTGAATCCTACGCCATAACCGCTTGTGCCCTTGGCAAAAGTTACCTTTTTTACCTGGTTTCTGAGATTGTCCCATGGCCAATCGTTCTTATTGGCCATATTCCCATTGACATAGGCTGTTTGCGTGGCACCGTTCAGAGCTCTGATCCTCAGTTCACCTGTTGCGGAATCGAACTCATAATATGCTTTACCATTCGAATTAGGGATCGAGCCATACTGCGTTACGGCATCCTCGACCTTTAGTTCTATCACTTCACCGTCCGTGAAGGTCACGGAAAGAGACTCTCCTGTCGTAAAAGGCTTGAGAGATCTTATCCTGTAGTCTTCGCCCTTTTTAGTGAAACTGACAAGGCTGTCATCTGTGAACTCTACCTTTTTGATGTCTTTGGTATCGCGCTCGATGCCGAGCTTACCGAAAAGCTCTGACAGCATCATCTCGGAGCCGCCGTTCATGTGGTATTCGGACGGCTTCGCGTCCTTTTCAGCATCTGCCGCAGTATAATAGAAATCCACGGTATAACTGTAGACCACACCGTAGACAGAGAATCTCTGCGCATCAAAAGATGCGACCTTCTCTTTGTTTTCTTCTTTGTTTTTCCCTTTGAAAAGTCTTTTCAGGCCGCTTTTTTCTTTCGCTTCTTTATCTTTTATCGCGACCTTTACCAGCTCTGCATTGCTTTCATCATCAAAGTGTACCGCTGTGAAATCGACATCCTTTGTTTTTAGAACGTCATCCTTCATATCGATGACTACCGAGAGGGCCTCTTCAGGCTCAAACTCCTTGCCATCGCCATATGTGATCGTTATATCGAAGAATCTGGCATACGGGAGCGTATCCCCTTCTCCGAACTCATCATCCTCGTAAATCTTCGATGCGGTATTCTCTACAAGCTCGTCGTATGAAGGCAGTCCATCCTTTTCCGCATCGTTGTCAAATCCGTTTTCCTTTACGATCTCGCGCACGTCAAGCACTGCATCTTCAGGCATTTTACCGGAGACCGTGATCTCATAGCTGTCACTTTCGGAGACACTGAGAGCCTGTTCTTTCAGAACCGGTTCTTCAGTCTTCCCTGCATCATCGCTGGCCTTGTCTGTCTTTTCGTTGCCTGTGTCTGCAGGGTCCGTTTTTTCTGAGCCGCTGTTTGCAGCATCCGTTCCCTTCTGATCATCGATGCTTCCGGACTGACCGCTCCGGTCCGTCCCGTCCGTCTGTGACCCCGATGCCTGATCTGAGCCCTGATCGGAATTCTGGCCGTTCTGATCATCCGGCGCGTTCGTCTCCTCTGTCACGGCAGGCTCTGACCCGCCGTTCGCATCCTGCGCGGATGTCGCAAATGAATAAGCAGGCGTTGATATCAGCATCGATACGGCCAGCAATAATACGCTAAACCTGATGCTGATCCCTGCACCTGCACGATTCCCGTCTCTACTTGCTTTCTTCATTCTGTCCACCCCATCAAAGATATCTCTCGAGCCCCTCTTCCCGTAAAAGGCTATCCGTAAAGATTTCAGTTTCCGTTATGAATACTTATGAAATTGTATAAGTGGTTAACTATTTTTAATAATTTGCTTACTAGTATTCCAAGTTATAGTATCACTTTTGGAGAGCGGCACGCAAGGCTTTGCGCAACGAAAAAGACCGCCCGGGTGCACAGAGCTTAGCGTATCATAAGCTCGTGCAGCTGCTGCGGTCTTTCTTATTCACTTATACCGAGCGTTCAGCGCCGCCGCGGCCTGAAAGCCTCGCTGACTACAGGGCTGCTGTGATTATCGCCATTCTGTAGACTTCTTCTGCATCGCAGCCTCTGGACAGGTCGTTGATCGGCGCGTTCAGTCCGAGCAGGATAGGTCCGTAAGCGGCGTATCCGCCGAGTCTCTGGGCGATCTTGTAGCCGATGTTGCCGGCCTCGATCAGGGGGAACACGAAGGTGTTGGCGTAGCCCGCCACAGGCGATCCGGGGAATTTCAGCTGCCCTACCGTAGGCGATACAGCCGCGTCGAACTGCATCTCGCCGTCGATGGCCATGTCAGGGTTGAGCTCCTTCGCGATCTTTACAGCCTCGGCCGAAAGAGCCACGGTGCCGCCCTTGCCGGATCCCTTTGTCGAGAAGCTGAGCATAGCTACCTTAGGATCGATGCCGAAG
>SVCR01000055.1 GCA_015058265.1 Clostridiales bacterium | reverse complement strand
CAAGGATCCCGTGTCGAGATTTGTTTTCAACACGATGAAGAAGATGGGTATTCCGGGCGGCGCGGCATTCAGGATGATCAGGTACGGCGCAAGAGATCACGCGAGGACACCTATGCAGTGGGACGGATCGGTCAACGCCGGCTTCAACACAGGAGCCGAGACATGGCAGAAGGTCAATCCGGCATATAAGGAAATCAACGTCGAGGCTGACCTCGCTTCAGATAAGTCTGTATACAGATTCTATCAGAAGCTCCTCTCTGTGAGAAAAGCTGACTCGGCGCTGATATACGGAGATACAATAGAATACAGACCTGATGACCGCAGGCTGGTCTGCTATTCGAGAACCTACGAGGGAAGACGTCTCTTCGTTGCCGGCAACTTTACGGGAAGAAAAACGACATGCGACATCCCTGCGGACTTTGACATCCGTGATATGAGGATCGTGCTGTCGAATTATGAAGGGCAGATACTCGGACAGAAAATGACACTCAGACCGTACGAGGCGGTACTGTTTGAGGAAGTAAAATAAATTTTGCCGGTTTGCCGGAGCTTAACTCCGGGCCGGAACGCGAATCGACCATGTATTGATCAGACAAGAAAGGATGGATGGTTATTATGGCAATAATGGAATACTTTACACCTACTCATGTTTATTTCGGCAAAGGAGCAGAGGACAAAGCTGCCGATGTCCTGAAAGAAAACGGCGCGTCACATGTGCTGCTGCACTACGGTTCGGGTTCGGTGATCAGATCCGGTCTGCTCGGCAAGGTCAAAGCAGAGCTTGACGAGGCCGGTATCCGCTATACGGAGCTCGGAGGAGTCGTTCCTAACCCGAGAGTTTCCCTCGTCAGAAAAGGCATCGAGCTGGTAAACAGTGAAGGCATAGATTTCATACTTGCCGTAGGAGGAGGATCAGTCCTCGACAGTGCCAAAGCTATCGGCTACGGAGTATATGGCGGCGGAGATGTATGGGACTTCTACTGCGGTAAGCGCAAAGTAGAGGGAACTCTTCCTGTAGGTGTCATCCTGACACTCTCGGCTACAGGCTCGGAGATGAGCGACTCATCTGTCATGACCAACGATGAAACAGATCCGGTCTACAAGAGAGGCGTAAATACCGACTACGGAAGGATCAAATTCGCTTTGCTCGATCCTGAACTGACATATACAGTTTCTGCATATCAGACATCATCCGGCTCGACGGATATCATGATGCATACACTGGAGAGATTCTTCCATCAGGGATATGCGCTCGATATGACTGACAAGCTTTCGTTCGCGCTGCTTCGAGAGGTCATGGACAACGTACCTGTCGCTCTTGAGCATCCTGATGACTATGACGCCAGAGCCAACCTCATGTGGGCAGGCTCCATCTCGCATAACGGACTCATGGCAGCGGGCAACGCCAATAAGGGAGACTGGTCTTGCCACCAGATAGAGCATGAGCTCTCGGCAGAGTATGATGTTGCTCACGGAGCAGGTCTTGCCGCTATCTGGGGATCATGGGCCAGATACGTGCTGGATGTCGATCCGGCAAGATTCTCTAAGCTGGGAGAAGGAGTCTTCGGTGAAAGCGACCCTGTTAAGACTATCGAGAAATTCGAGGAGTTCTTCAAGTCGATCAATATGCCTACAGATATTAAGGGACTCGGCCTTGACTTTGATGAGGCCGCATGCCGCAAGGCAGCTCTCGGCGTAACATTCAATGATGCCAGAACGATAGGAAACTTCAAGGTGCTCAATACAGAGGACATATTCAATATATACATGATGGCAGCCGGACTGAAGTAGCAGAAGCGGTGAACGCCAACGCAGCAGGCAGATTACAAGGGGGTGTGTTGAATGAATGCTGAAATAAAAAAGCTCTGTGAGATAATAGATGAAAGCAATAATATCGTGTTCTTCGGCGGGGCAGGTGTTTCGACTGAGAGCGGCATTCCTGACTTCCGCAGTGCCAGCGGTCTGTATAATCAGGATCTGGGAAGGGAAGTTTCCCCTGAGGAGATGATCTCACACACATTCTATGTGAACCATCCGGCGGACTTCTTCGAATTTTACAAGGATAAACTGATATACAAAGAAGCTCAGCCTAACGCGTGTCATAAGGCCCTCGCCGAGCTTGAGAAACAAGGTAAGGTCAGAGCCGTAGTCACTCAGAACATAGACGGGCTTCATCAGAAGGCCGGCAGCAAGACGGTATATGAGCTGCACGGATCAACTCTCCGCAATTACTGTGAGAGATGCGGAGCGTTCTATGATGTGGATGCTGTCCTTGACGCAGAAGGCGTCCCTTACTGCAGCAAGTGCGGCGGCAGGATCAAACCGGATGTAGTCCTGTATGAAGAAGGCCTCGATCAGGATGTGATCGATGGCGCAGTCAATGCGATAATGAACGCGGATACGCTTATCGTCGGAGGAACGACCCTTATAGTCTATCCGGCAGCAGGACTTATCAGATATTTCCGCGGAAAGCATCTCGTACTGATCAACATGTCCGCGACTCAGGCAGACAACATAGCTGAGCTGGTCATCAGAGAACCTATCGGAGAAGTGTTCAGCCAGGTTATGAACAGAAAGTAATTACCAAACAGCGCATAAACAAAGACGGCCCGCGCGTTCAGCGCGGGCCGTTGTCATTCTGTCTGTGATCAGATAATGCTATCGAGTCTTGTACACTGAGTCTCTCCGTTACCCGGATCACGCACAACATGATAGTAAGCGTAATCTTCAGGTGTCAGCTTGCTGTTCTCTTTGAAAATGGATTCCGCGTCTTCGCGCTTTTCCGGCTTGATGCGCACGGAAATACCGCAGCTTGCCGAGATGAATCTCGGGACAGGCATGATAGTGACTTCAGCGGGTTTGAGCAGCTTTTCGGTTGAGATGGCTGCGTGTGTTGATTCGAATGTCAGAAGATAATAATCGTTCATTAATGATCCTTACAGTTTGATGACTTTGCTGACTTCCTGCATAGCGCCGAGGATGTCATACATATTGCTGACTGTTCCGACTTTGAGCTCGTCCTTGAGTCCGTAGAAGTTGAGGCATGTGCCGCATACGAGGACCTGAGATCCCTTTTCGATCAGAGTGTTGAGGTTCTCAACGATCTGAGGCTCTGTGCCTGTAACGAGCTTGACTCCCTCGTTCATGAAAAGTACATAAGCCGGGATCTTGTCGGACTCGCTGAGAGTGAAGATAGCCATCTTAGCAAGATTTCCGCCGAGTTCGCTGTCGTTGGTACCGATAGCGTTAGTGTTGAAAAATACTGCATATGTATCTGCTTCGGCAACAGTTGCACCCTTGATCGTCTCGCCGTTCTCAAACTTAACGAGGAACTTGTCTCCGAATGGCTCGCTGGAAGCTTTTCTTCCGAGTGCGTCACCAAGTCTTACGAGGTTGTCGATCTGTGTCTGACCATCAACGATGATCTCAACATCCTGCTCGCCTGCTTCGAGCTGCTTCTTAGCCATAATTACAGGAATAGGGCACTGCTTGCCGCCTGCATCGATTCTCATCTGATTTTACCTCCGTTTAATCATGATAATTATATACAAGGGATATTATATAACAAAAAATAGAAAAATCTATGCAAATATTAGTGTACTATTAATTGCCGTTGTGAACTATTGAATTAATCTATATGGATGGCGGTTCTCCGCGTTCTCTGACTATAGAGAGCGGCTGCGGGGCAAACATATCTCGCAAGCCGATATCACTCTGCTTCCGGAGCCGGACGGATATGGAGGAACAAGAATTTAGCACTTTTTTAGAGCGGGGGTTTAGTTTAGAATAGATGCATGGTTATGATTATTTTTGATCTGGACGGAACTTTGTGGGATTCCGCCGTTTCCGTAGCGGATTCCTGGAATATTGAGATCGAAAGGGTGACGGGGGAGATCTCCCGGATCACACCGGACGACATTCGCAGGAATATGGGCAAGACGATGAATGAGATCGCTGATGATGTCATGTCAGAATTCCCGCCTGCAAAGAGGTATGAGCTAGCCCGCAAATGCGAAGTTTTCGAGAACGCATATATCACTGAACACGGAGGAGAGCTGTTCAGCGGCGTCAGAGAGACTCTTGATGCTTTGCACAGAGCGGGGATACCTATGAGCATAGTCAGCAACTGCCAGGAGGGCTATGTTCCGGCATTCCTTGACTCGATGGATATGAGGCAGTACTTTGCTGATTATGAAGAATGGGGAAGGAGCGGCCTTCTCAAAGCGGACAATATACGGCTTGTCATGGAGAGGAACTGCATAGACAGGGCTGTTTATGTCGGGGATATACAGAAGGATGCGGATGCTTCCGCAGAGGCGGGAGTGCCTTGCATATGGGCTTCGTATGGATTCGGCCATATAGATGAGCCGGCAGGGGTCCTGAATGAATTCAGCGATCTGCCGGGAGTCCTGAGCAGACTGGGATATACCGGAGGCATCGATGAAGCTGAATAACAGACGGACGGTCCTGGTCGGACTTGCGTTCCTGTCCATCTGCGCTTTCTGGCAGATGTATGATAATGTGATCCCGCTGATACTGACCAAGACCTTTCATTTAAATGAGTCTTTCTCCGGTGCCATCATGGCGGCGGACAATATACTTGCGCTTTTTCTGCTTCCTCTATTCGGTACGTTATCTGACAGAACGGATACCCGGATAGGGAAGAGGGCTCCGTACATCCTCATCGGCACAGCTGCTGCAGCGATCCTTCTGAATATCCTTCCTGTACTGGACAACAGTTATTACACGATCCCGGGAGCCGGGAAGATGTTTGCGTTCGTTTTCTGCCTCGGTCTCCTGCTGATCACCATGGGCACATACAGGTCGCCGGCTGTAGCATTGATGCCTGATGTCACGCCAAAGCCGCTGAGATCCCGTGCCAACGCGATCATCAATCTGATGGGAGCAGTCGGCGGGGTATTATATCTTGCTGTTGCTGCGGTCCTGTATCCTAACTCGAAGACGGCCGGGCTGGATCATGTCGACTACCATCCGCTGTTCATCGTTGTTTCGGGGATAATGATCGTGTCCGTCGCTGTATTGTTTCTGACGATCCGTGAGCCGGAGCTGGCAGATGAGAACAGAAGGCTCGAGGCAGAACATCCGGAATGGAATCTTGCTGAGGATGACGGGAGCGGAAATGAAGTCCTCCCGGCTGAAGTCAAACGGAGTCTGGCGTTCCTGCTGGCTTCTATTGCGCTGTGGTTCATCGGCTATAATGGCATCACCACTTGGTTCACCACGTATGTGGACAGAGTTATGGGACAGGGACTCGGAGGAGCTTCGACCTGTCTGCTGATAGCGACAGGCGGCGCGATAATATCGTATATACCAATAGGAAGCCTTGCCTCAAGGATAGGGCGTAAGAAGACGATACAGATCGGCGTGGTCATGCTTGCCGCATGCTTCCTGGCAGGATACTTTCTGACTACGGCATTCAGTAGCATCAACGCAGTTTTGTTCATTGTGTTCGCTCTTGTAGGATTCGCATGGGCGGCCATCAATGTCAATTCTCTGCCGATGGTGGTGGAGATGTGCCGGGGGTCAGACATCGGTAAATTCACGGGCTATTATTATACGGCGTCAATGGCGGCTCAGGTAGTCACACCGGTCCTGGCGGGCACTATGATGAGAAATATCGGCTATAGGATACTCTTCCCTTATGCAGCTGTCTTCGTGGCGCTCAGCTTTGTCACGATGACAATGGTAAGGCACGGTGATGCTTCACCTGCAGCCAGACGCGGACTGTCGGCATTTGAAGATATGGAGGACTAAACGATTGGGCAGAATGATCAGACTCGCAGAGCACTATGCTCACAGGGGCTTCCATAACAAACCGGACATTCCGGAGAACTCAATGGCGGCTTTCAGGCGAGCCGTTGAATGCGGCTTCCCGTCAGAGTTCGATGTACATCTTATAGCGGACGGCTCACTTGTCATCTTCCATGACAATGATCTGGAGCGGGAAACAGGCGTCGCGGGAAAGATAGAAGGTCTTACGATCGAAGAACTGAGGGAACTGAGGCTCGAGGGTACAGATGAGAGGATCCCTCTGTTCGATGAGGTGCTGGATCTCTACGAGGAAACCGGTCTCCCTCTGCTGATCGAACTGAAAGCGGCAGGCGGAAACCACTCTGCGCTGGCGGAGGCTGTGTGCAGCAGGCTGGACAGATACAGCGGGGATTATGTCATAGAGAGCTTTGACCCGAGGGCTTTGCTCGCGGTCCGTCGATTGAGACCGGATACAGTGATAGGCCAGCTCTCGCAGAACTTTTTCGTACATAAAGAAGGCCTGCCTCTCTATCAGTCTGCCGTGCTCACGAACATGCTTCTGAACAGGCTCATAAAGCCTGAATTCATAGCATACAGATATACAGACAGGCGCAACAGGGCTCTTCGGAAAGCGGTGGACAGAAAAGGCGTCCCTGAAGTATCATGGACCATACAGTCTCCGGACGAATACAGGGAAGCGACAGACGCGGGCTGCATACCGGTCTTCGAGGGATTCGACCCGCGTATCACAGGAATAAGATCAACAACGAAAGGACGATAGCAATAATGAGAAATAAGAGAAGAGACGGAGTCAGAGTCAGAGGTCTGGACGGATATCACAATATCCTTCCTTACGTAATGCCTAAGAGGACTGAAGCAGAGGTCTCTATGACAGAGCAGTTCGATGTTACGGATCTTGTCAGGTATATGGCAGACCGCAATGAGAAGGAGGGAACTAACCTTAAGATATTCCACGCTATCTGCACGGCGATAGCGAGGACTGTATATCACAGGCCAAAGCTCAACTATTTCATCTCCGGAAGGACTTTCTATGAGAGAAAGGACATCACTCTGTCATTCGTAGTCAAGCAGAAGTTTGAAGATCAGGCTGATGAGACTCTCATGTTCATGAAGGTCGAGCCGGACATGAATCTGGACTCGGTATCCAAGCTGATACTCGGCGATGTCAAGAAGGTCCGCAAGGAGAAGACTAATGATCTCGACAAGCTGATGAATTTTGTCGGGAGCCTGCCTAGGCCTTTCCTTGAATGCTTCTTCGGAACGCTTAAGATCCTCGAATACCATGGAATCATGCCTAAGGCTCTTACAGCCGGTGACCCGAATTATTCATCAGTGCTGCTGTCCAATCTGGGATCGATCAAGTCCGAATCCTGCTACCATCACCTGAGCAATTACGGAACTTGTTCTGTAATGATAACTATCGGAACACTTCACAAAGAGCAGAAGCTCATGTATGACGGGACATGGCAGGAAAGAGATGTGATCAACTGCACTTTTACAATAGACGAAAGATTGGCCGATGGCTTCTATTACGCAAAGTCTCTGAGAATAGCAAAGTATCTGCTCGAGCATCCTGAGACGATGGAGGAGCCTATCTCACAGAGTGTTCCTGTAGAGCTGTAGTCTTGCGGGATCATTGATCGCCGAGGGGGAAGAATCATGGCGGGACCGGGATTCGGAGGACCTGTTAGGTTCCTTACTGAAGAAGAGAAACAGAGTGCGCCCAAGCTGAGTCGCGGATTGCTGAAGAGAATATTCAGCTATATGACACCGTATTGGGTCCAGTTTCTCTTTGTGTTTATTACTATATTAGTATCGGCAACGATAGGACTTATGCCGGCGATCATCACCGGCAGGATCGTCGATGATGCCCTTGTCGGGAAGAACATGACGCTGCTGGTACAGCTTCTCATTGCTGCTTTTGCGGCTATGCTGGTCAGCCAGCTCGTGGGGCTGGTCGAAAACTACATCAATGCGTGGATATCCCAGCAGATCATATTCGACATGCGCAATCAGATGTACAGGCATCTTCTGTACATGCCTCATTCATTCTTCACAACGGAGAAGCAGGGGGATATCATCACACGCATGAATTCGGATATCAGCGGGGTCGGCAGCGTGATAAGCGGGACACTGGCGAATATTGTGAACAACATCGCTGTGGTGCTGACCACTCTGGTCGCTCTGTTCCGGCTCAGCCCGCCTCTCGCGGCTGTGGGCATAGTTGCTGTCCCTCTTCTTGTCATACCGACAAGGATGGCAGGCAGGACCCGGTGGAAATACCTTTCTTTGAGTCAGGCCAAGAGCGATGAACTCAATCAGAAGGTGGACGAAACTCTGTCGGTAAGCGGGGCGATGCTGGTCCGGATATTTACGCGCGAAGAGAAGGAATACAAGGACTTTGTTAATATAAATAAGGAAGTGACGGGGCTCAGCCTCAAGGAGCAGAGAGCGGGTCAGCTGTTCCGCGTAGCGATGGGAATGTTCAACCAGATCGGACCTCTGCTCATATATTTCTGCGGCGGGTACTTTATTATCCGCAGAATAGATCCGGGGCTTACTGTCGGTATCATCACATCGACGGTCTCACTCGTCAACAGGATCAACAGGCCTGTGGAACAGCTTCTCAATTTATCTGTAGACTTCACAAGGTCGCTGGCGCTCTTCTCGAGGATATTCGATTACTTTGACAAGAAGAACCCTATCACTTCGCCTGAGAACGGGGTGAAGCCGGATGTGAACAACAAGCCGGTCACATATGAACACGTGGCTTTCAGCTACTCGCCTGACAGCAAGATCCTGAAAGATGTGAATTTTGAGGTGCCGGGCGGAGCTATGTATGCGATCGTCGGACCATCAGGCTCAGGAAAGTCTACGGTGG
>SVCR01000054.1 GCA_015058265.1 Clostridiales bacterium | reverse complement strand
GACCTGAAGAAGTAACAGACATGAAGAGGAGCCTTCACAAGAGCGAGGTCATATATTCGACTTTCGATGAGGAAACAAGACATCATGTCAAAGTAGCTCAGATGGTGATCGAAAGAGCTAAGAGACTTGCAGAGACCGGTAAAGATGTCATGATCCTCCTTGACTCGATCACAAGACTTGCCAGGGCATATAATATGGAAGTCCCTTCATCCGGCAGGACTCTGTCGGGAGGTCTTGATCCGGGTGCGCTGCATCCTCCGAAGAAGTTCTTCGGAACAGCCCGCAATCTGGAAGAAGGCGGAAGCGTTACTATCCTTGCAACTGCTCTTGTGGACACCGGAAGCCGCATGGATGATGTTATATATGAGGAATTCAAGGGTACCGGTAATATGGAGCTGCATCTTGACAGACAGCTCAGTGAGAGGAGGATCTTCCCTGCTATCGATCTGTATAAGTCAGGCACCAGAAGAGAAGATCTGCTGCTGACTCAGGAAGAGTATTCCGTAATGTATATGCTCAGGAGGGCAATGGCTTCCGGCAGCGTTATGGAGGTAACAGAAGAGATAATAGAGAATCTTTCCAGCACTAAGAGCAATGAAGATTTCGTAAACTTTATGCTTAAAAAGATGAGATAACTGCAATGGCAAAGTTGGATTACAGCAAGATTTTTATCAAGGAAGCCTGTCCGACATCAATAGGCGGACAAGCGGTCATGGAAGGTGTCATGATGCAGGGGCCTGATCGTATCGCCCTTGCGATGCGTATCCCGTCGGGAGAACTCTACCTCAAGACCAAGAAGAAGCCTAAGGAATCACAAGCAATGCACTGGCCGCTGATCAGAGGCGTCGTAGCCTTTGCGCGGTCGCTTGTCAACGGGATGTCCACCCTGATGGAATCCGCAGACATCCTTGAGAAATACGCGCCTGAAGAGTACGCTGAAGAGCCGGGAAAGATAGAGAGTTGGATAAATAAGAAGTTCGGTGCGCGAGCTGCATGGAATTTCCTGATGACGACAGCTCTCATCTTTGCTGTCCTTATATCGGTAGTTTTCTTTATAATACTTCCGACCTGGGCAGTAAACTTCCTGGGAAAATGGATCAGCTACACCATAGTTCTCAACCTGATCGAAGGACTGCTCAGGATAGCCATGTTCATAGCATATGTCGCGGCTATCAGAAAAATGGAAGATATCAAGACTCTGTTCAGATATCACGGAGCAGAGCATAAGACGATACATTGTTTTGAGAACGGACTTGAGCTGACACCGGAGAACGCGGCTCAGTTCTATACACTGCATCCAAGATGCGGGACGAGCTTCATGGTATTCGTTCTGCTGATAAGTTTGCTCTTATTCAGTTTTCTCGGATGGCCTAATCTGTTCTGGAGAATAGTATCCAGACTGCTTCTGATCCCTGTCATAGCCGGGATCAGTTATGAGCTCCTCAAGTGGGCAGGCCGTTCGGACGGGGCAATCGTGAAAATACTCAGTTATCCGGGGCTGATGCTCCAGAAGCTGACAACTGCCGAACCGGATCTCCGCCAGCTTGAGGTCGCTATCCTGTCACTCAAAGCAGTTCTGACAGATCCTGATGCGCCGGTCATAGAAGGCTTTGTCGATGCGGATGGCAATCTTCTGGAATCATTCATAGATGAGGGAAGTATGGCAGACGAGAACAATAAAGGTAATATTGCAGTCGGCGACGGACCTCTGATCAACAGAAATGCTGCTCCTGAAGGAGAGTATCAGGAAATGTCTGAGGAAGAGGCACAGGAGTTCAGACCGTTCGAGGAGGTCATAGAGGACAGTTATATCGGAGCTGGAGCCGGAGGTACAGACTCGGAGCCTGATAAACCGGAGCCTGAGAAGCAGGATGAAATACAGGAGACCGGATCGGGAGCGGAAGCAGAGACTCAAGAGCCTGAGCAGGAAAAGCCTGTCACTGAGGAGGACATCTTTGATGAGGCTGCTCTGCTCAGAGAGATCTCGATGTATAAAGCTGATCCTGAAGAAAAGGAACTGACATTCTTCGGAATGGATGACGATATCCTGTTTGAAGAGCCGATCAATAAACCGGAAGAAAAAGAGGATAGAAGAGAGACTTCGACCGGCATGTCGAGACTGAAAACGACAGGCAGTGCTACTAAAAAACCGGAGAAGAAAGGCCTGCTGGCAAAGCTGTCGGGTCTGTTCGGCAAGGCCAAGGATGAAGAGGAAGATGATTACGATCTCTGGAGCGAAGGCTCGGAGCTGCTCAGCAAGAAGATGCCGGACAACGAAGAGGAAGCGGATGAGGAAGCAATCAATGAAGCTATCAGATTCCTGAGCGAGCTGGATTCGGACGGCTACACTATAGTCAGACCGGCTAATGATGAGATGAAGACTCTTGCGCAGGGAATTGCAGACCATTTCCAGGATAATGCTAAAGCAAGGACGCTTGCTCGCAGATTCACCAATGATATCAAGACCATAGAGAACGCACTCAAATGGGGACAGGCGACCCTGAGCATGGTAGATAACGGCAGAAACGAAGCCGTGATGATCATGTCATATGCCACCGGCCTCACACGCGCCGAGCTCATAACGAGAGGCAAAGAGGTCATGAGAGAAGAGGACTTTGAAGTCTTTGAACAGCGCATACAGGCAAGGCTGACAGGGACACCGCTTCAGTATATCCTCGGAATGACGGAATTCATGGGGCTGCCGTTCAGAGTCAATCCATCTGTATTGATACCGCGTCAGGATACAGAGATACTGGTGGAGCAGGTCCTCAGAATAATCGATGAAAGCGGTGTGAGAAGACCGTTCATTCTGGATATGTGTACCGGCAGCGGAGCTATCGGAATCAGCATCGCGGCCAAGGTCCGTGATGCGATAGTGACACTTGCTGATACATCTGAGGAAGCGCTCAAGATGGCAGCAGCAAATGCAGCGATCAACGAAGTCAGCCAGAGATGCGTCTTCCTGCAGGGAGATATGTTCGACGCTTTGCCTGAAGACAGACAGTTCGATATCATTGTCTGCAATCCTCCTTACATTGAATCAGCTGTCATTGACACACTCAGCGTTGAGGTGAAAGATCATGAACCGAGAATGGCGCTGGATGGCGGCAAGGACGGTTTGGATTACTACAGGATAATAGCTGATCGTGCCGGTGCGCACCTGAAATCAGGCGGCATACTCGCACTCGAGATCGGATCTGATCAGGCAGCTGCTGTAAAGAGGCTGCTGATGAAAGAGCGCACATATGACAAGATCCAGAAGTACAGGGATCTGGCCGGCCTGGACCGCGTCATCATTGCAGAGAGAAAGTAGATAACTAATGACTGAATATGAAAAAATGCAGAAGGGATCATTGTACGATCCCGGAATGCCGGAGTTCATAAGTGAGCAGACTCGTCTTCAGGACAGACTGCACGAATTCAACATGCTGAGGCCTTCTCAGACAGAAGAACAGCAGGCATTTATCAGAGAAGCATTCGCTGAAAGCGGAGAGAATAATTATTTTCAGCGGCCGGTGTATGCTAACTGGGGATGCTCGCATGTCCATATCGGATCTAATATCTACGCGAATTATAATCTGACGCTAGTGGATGACGGGCACATTTACATTGGAGACTGGACTAAGTTTGGGCCTAATGTAACGGTTGCGACAGCAGGCCACCCGATACTGCCTGAGCTGAGAGAAAAGCCGCTTTTGCAGTATAACAAAGACGTGCACATAGGCAGGAGGGTCTGGATCGGAGCAGGAACAGTGATCTGTCCCGGAGTCAGTATCGGAGATAATAGTGTTATCGGCGCGGGGAGCGTAGTCACCAGGGATATTCCGGCTAATACGGTCGCATACGGTAACCCGTGCAGAGCCATAAGAGAAATTGGAGAGAAGGACAGAAAGTATTTCTTCATGGGTGAAGAGATCGACTGGGGAGAGATATCTCTCGAAGAGAAATAAAGAATCAATGGCGGAGCAGAGGATAACTCAGATGTCGGAAGGAGTGGTGCAAAATGTGTCTATCTAATGTGTACAGAAACAGTGTAGCGGAACAGAATCTGCTGGCCAGAAATGTAGCAGATATCAGGATCGTTGACGGGCAGATCTACTTTACGGATATAATGGGTATCCGAACCGCTTTCAACGGAAAGTTGGAGAAGATCGATCTTACTGACAACTATATAATTGTAAGAGACTGAACAAACATATCCAGAAGAGGGGGATAATATGTATTACAATGCCTTTAAAGACATAAAACTGTCGGCTCTGGGCATGGGCTGCATGAGGCTGCCGGTCGTTGACGGAGATGATTCAAGACCGGATCCTGATCAGGTACAGGCAATGGTAGATCATGCCATGGCTCAGGGAGTAAATTATTATGATACAGCTTGGGGTTATCACGGCGGCAACAGCGAGACAGCGATAGCCAAAGCGCTTTCGAAGTATGACAGGGACAGCTATTACCTTGCTGACAAGTTCCCGGGATATGATATTTCGAATTTTGACCATATAGAAGAGATATTTGAGAAGCAGCTGGAAAAATGTCAGACGGATCACTTTGACTTCTACTTGTTCCACAATGTATGCGAACTCAATATCGACAAGTATCTTGATGACGAGATCGGTCTGGCGGATTATCTGATCAAGCAGAAGGAAGCCGGCAGGATCAAACATCTCGGCTTCTCATGCCACGGAACTTTCGAGACAATGCACCTTTTCCTCAGCAAGTACCGGAAGATCATTGAATTCTGTCAGATACAGCTGAATTATCTGGATTATGAATTCCAGGATGCCAAGAGCAAAGTCGAGGAGCTTAATAATCTCGGTATCCCTATCTGGGTAATGGAAGGTCTCAGAGGCGGCAAGCTTGCTAAATCCTGTCTCGGAGCTGAGAAGATCCTCGCTAAAAGCAATCCGGACTTCACACCGGCAAACTGGGCATTTGCCTTCCTTGAGTCGGTCCCGGGAGTGACGATGATACTTTCCGGAATGTCTGATCTCGAACAGATGAAGCAGAATGTTGAATTCTTCAACGAGAAGTCGGTCATTTCAGACGACGACATTGCTGCTTTGCTCACCGCAGCTCATTATGAGGTGACGGGAAGCGGTGCGGGAACTGTACCTTGCACTGCCTGCAGATACTGCACTACACATTGTCCTCAGGAACTGGATATCCCGAGGATCCTGTCTCTGTACAATGAGCATTCATACAGCGAGGGCGGATTCATAGCGCCTATGGCTCTTGCAGCATTCGATAAGGAGAAGCTTCCGTCAGCATGTATAGGATGCGGAGCCTGTGCAGCAGTCTGTCCTCAGCAGATAGACATACCGGGAGTTATGAAGAAATTCTCCGAGATGCTCGCGCAATAACGCAACTTTGAAGGAGATCTTTTAAACTAAATGGCGACATACGTTCTTTCAGATATTCACGGCCAGTATGATCTGTTTACGGAACTGCTGGAAAAGATACAACTGAAGAAAACGGATACTTTATATATACTGGGCGATGCGCTTGACAGGGGCCCGCATCCGATAAGGACTCTCAGGAAGATAATGGACATGCCGAATGCGGTCTTCCTTGCCGGTAATCATGAGCAGATGGCCGGCGAGTGTCTTCAGCTGCTGATGACAGAGATAACTCCGGAGACCTTGCTTAATCTGGACCGGTATACCATGGAGAGCATCATCAACTGGCGGTTCAACGGCAGCTCGACAACAATAGCGGAATTCAGCAAGCTTTGCATGGCCGACAGACAGGCAGTGCTGGATTTTATCTCTGAGGCACCTCTGTACAAGGAACTGCAGGTAGGAGATACGAAATATCTGATGGTACATGCAGGGCTGGGGAACTACGACTATGACAAGCCTATAGAGGACTACACGGAAGAAGAACTGCTGTGGAGCAGGGCCGATTATAATACGTGCTATTATGATGATGTCTATGTTGTGACCGGACACACGCCGACTCAGGCGATCGCTGAAAATCCGGATCCCGGATATATATTCAGGAAGAATAACCACATTGCTATAGACTGCGGAGCATATCTCCCAAGCGGAAGGCTTGCGGCGATATGCCTTGATACAGGAGAGGAGTACTATTCTTCTTCGTGCTCTGCGAAAGCGAGCAAAGAGATGGAAGCTGTATGTGACGGATAAATACAGCTGAGAGAATATGAGGTTTCATAGAAATGAAAGGCGGCAGCTCGTGTGAACTGCCGCTTTTATAGTCTTGGATAGTATAGTTATCTGAACTTATCCGGACCTGACTGAGGTTCTCAGATCATGAGCACTGAGAACTTTAGGCGTCGATTAGCCTTCGTCCGAAGAGCTGGCTGCAGGTGCAGAGAATGTCTTTGTAACTATCGTTTCATCACCATAGGTATAGTTTACTATGATCTGGATACCCGAGATCTCGGACTCTTTCTCAAGCTGAGCGCAGAGATTCTCGAATGTCGCGGCTGCGCTGTCCAGAGCAGATTCAAGTGTTGACTTCATTGTATCGTCCTTAGCGATATCTGCTGTAACGCCGGACATGTTCTGAAGATCATAGGTGTATACTACATTGTTTCCTTCGATGGATACGGAGAGTCCGGAACTCTCTGCTGTAGTTTCGATCTGATCTTTAGCTTCCTGATCCTTGCTGATATATTCTTCGAGTGTTGCAGGACCTTTGCTGCAGGCTGTGATGAAAATGCTCATGAGCATTGTGAAGCAAATCAGTAAAGATAAGACTTTTTTCTTTTTCATTGTTCTGTCCTCCTTAATGCCGACAGAGGCGGCGAAAAACATTAAATAATATCTTTAATTGAACGGGTCATCATCATTGTCTTCGCTGCCGGAGTTGTCATTGCTGTTGCCTCCGAGAATTCCGCCGAACAGACCGCCGGAAGAATTGCTGTCGTCGCTGCTGTTGCTCTGGCCGCCGTTTGCATTGCTGTTGTCGCTGTTATTGTTGTTGCCGATGTCATTGCTGCCGTTGAGGTCATCGGAATTGTCATAATTGCCGGTGTTATTGTTGTTATTATTATTGTTGTTGGCAGCTCTTCTCGCTTCCTCGAGTTCCTTTTCTGTCTTGGTTTTGATTTTCGAAGCCTCAGACTTGAAGTCGTCAAGGACATCGTAGACGTCCTTACGTGTTTTAGCTGTCTCGAGTTTGGATTTAGTGTCATCGATATAACCCTGAAGGGTAGCGGCTTCTTCTGTATCATAGTCAGAAAGCCTGATATTATCGACGTATTTCTTCGCATCGCTGACTGCGAACTTGCCGTCGAGTACTCGATAGCCATATGCTCCGCCGACTGCTGAAGCGATCATAAGGATAAGCACCAGAATGATCTTAGCGCCAACTCCGCCCTTTTTATTGTTCATTGATCTTAGTCTCCAATCTGATTCTTCTGCGCAGGACCTATGGTCTGCTTATGATCCGTATACATTGCAATTATAACATAAATATATATATATAAAGTACTATTTTTAGGCCGCCCGGCTTTTGATACGCTGTGCTCGACGTTCGCGATCCGGTCATTTCATCTGCGGTCGTTCGGCGGGATGGGGAGTTGGCAAAGCTCCGCTTCGCTCCGGTTGCCCAACTCCATCCATCCTGCCCTCGCTCCCTTAGTGAACTGTCACGGACCGCTCGCAAGTCTCGCTCGCGTATCTAATGCCGGGCGGCTCAAGAAGAATATGTAAAGATATCAAGCCTACAGTTCTTTGCCTGATATTCACGATCCGGTCATTTCATCTGCGGTCGTTCGGCATGATGGGGAGTTGGCGGCGAAATCATTTTGATTAATGATGGTGATAGTTTATAATACTATTTGATTTGTTGAGAAATGAGGTAATAAAGAGGCATACATGAAGATCAACAGTATCATTCTGGAAAACTTCCGCAATTATAAGAATCTGGAGCTGGATTTCGATGACAGCCGCAACATTATCGTTGGCGAAAATGCTCAGGGGAAGACCAATCTTATCGAGGCTATTTATCTTACTGCTTTCGCTAAGTCCTTCCGCACATCCAATTCGGCTGATCTTGTCATGTTCGGCGAGAAGAGCAGCCGGGTCTGCACGGAGATAACCAGTGAAGATCTTGAGAAGATCATCAATATAGAAATAAGATCTGACGGAAAGAAAATGATAAAGAAGGACGGCAAGGTGATCCGCAGGACTGCCGAGCTCCTCAACAATGTTGTCGTGATCATATTCTCTCCTGATGACCTGAGGATCATCAAAGACAGTCCGGACAGGAGAAGAGCCTTCATCAACAGGGAGCTATCTCAGATGAGGCCGAGATACTACGAGATCTTCAAGCGCTATAATGACGCGCTGAGACAGAAGAATGCTTTGCTCAAAGGCTATTTCAATGTGAAGAAGAAGACTTTCACCAGAGCAGACAACCTGAGTCTCAATGAAATCGATACCATTCCGGAAGGTGCTGCTCCGGGTGAGGGCGGCAGGAGCCGCTACGACAACAGCCGCAAATATAATGAGGATATGCTGGATGTATTTGACAGACAGCTTGCGGATAATGGTTATGAGCTTATCAGATACCGCAGGGAGTTCGTAGAGATGCTGTCGATGGAAGCCGGAGAGATAATGAACAAGATCTCCGGAGGCAAAGAGGATCTCAGCATAGAATACAAGTCATCATGTGACTACATTACGGCGCCTGAAGGCAGAGAGGTCCTGTA
>SVCR01000053.1 GCA_015058265.1 Clostridiales bacterium | reverse complement strand
CATCCTGTCCTGGAGCTTCGAAGAACAGGCCTCGGCAATCTGACGATAGGAAAGCTGGCAGAAGGGCAGTGCCGCAAGCTGTCGCCGGCAGAAGTCGATTACCTTAAACGAGTCTGATTTCCGTATCGAAAGCAAGCGATCCCTGCAGATGAGATCTTCTGCAGGGATCATTTTAGTTATCAACTTATTTCAATTAATGCCCGGCAATCGATACGCGTGCGAGACTTGCGAGCGATCCGTGACAGTTCACTAAGCGAGCGACAGCAGGCTGGCTGGAGTTGCGCAACCGCAGCGAAGCGGAGCTTTGCGAACTCCCCGGCCTGCCGAGCGAACGCAGATGAAATGCCCGGATCGCGAACGTCGAGCAAAGCGTATCGATTGCCAGGCAGATATGAATTATCGTTGGAAAAGAAGAAATGCCCGAATCACGAACGTTGAGCAACGAGTCGATGATTGGGCATTTTGTAATTATTTGATTTTCGATCGGATCACTTATCTGATGCGAGCAGTTCAGGAAGATCTGACAGCAGATCCTTGTCCTTGCCGCCGCGGATATATGCTTCAATGATGTCAACAGCACCTTCGACACCCGCACGGCTTGTATTTATCAGCAGATCATATACATCACGGCCGCCCCATTTGCTGTCAGTATAGAATTCATAATACTTGCGGCGCTGCTTGTCTACCTGCTTCACACGTTTCTCCATGCCGGCTTCGTCATAATTCTCATCCGGGAACATGACCTTGGAGACTTCAAGATTACGTTTGATCCTTTCTTCTATTGGTGCGAAGATGAAGATGCTGACATGACGCACATCGCTGAGGATATAATCCGCTGCACGACCCACGATGACACAGCTTCCTTCTTCAGCTATCTCTCTGATGATGCGGAATTCCTCTTCCTGGATCTTAGCGAAAGGGGAAGTCTGGAAAGTATCGATTCCGGTGAACATGGATGAAATGGAATAATCCGGAGCTTTCTCATCATTGCTCCTTATGTATTCTTCATGATATCCGGTGCTTGCAGCAGCTCTGACGATTATCTCTTCATCGAAGAACTTGATGCCGAACCTCTCGGCAAGGCGCCTGCCAACCTCGTGTCCGCCGCTTCCGAACTCTCTGTCTATTGTTACGATCAATTTATCAGACATATCATTCACCTCCGAAATTTGTCAATTAATTATATCATTTCAGATACTGCATTGGCAAAGCTCTTGAGGTCATGCTGCGAGGTGAATACCGCGCGCGCGTTGTCGTCTCTGCCGCCGCCGCGCCCGTTGAACTGCGCTGCGTTTTCCTTGACCAGCTTGCCGCACTTCACTTCTCCCGAGGAGAAGAGGAGACAGGTCTTAGTCTGCGGATGGAGGAGAAGGATTACTTTGCCCTCAGTTTCCGAAATAACTGAGAAGCCCAGCTTGAGAAGCTCATCGACACTGAGGATATCCGTAGTATAGCTGAATACCGGACTGCCTGCCTCGGATATCTGAGCCAATATAGTCGACTTCTCCGCATCTCTTACATATGATGACAGAGCGGCGATACGAGCTTTCATAGTAGATATAGATTCTGCTTCCTGATCAAGCCTGTTCATAAGATCGTGAGTGGAGCAGGAATAGCGTTTGGATATCTCCGCGAGAAGATGTGAATCCGACGAGAGGCGGTTGAAAGCTGATTTTCCGCAATCGAAGAATATACGGTTCATTCCTTTGTTAGGGTCACACTTGTACAGCGCTACAAGGCCGACTTCTGAGCTTGAAGAAGGGTGAGTACCGCAGCAAGCGATGCAGTCATACGGATCAGATATATCTCCGACAGTAACTACGGATACTTTGCCGTCATGCGGAACAGATTTTCTTACAGGCATTATCCGTGATGCCTCATAGTCGTCGAACCATGTGACAGTCACGGGCAGATCAGCCCATACAGCATCGTTTACTGTTCTTTCGGCAAGCTCCAGCTCTTCAGCAGTCAGCATTCGGCCGCCGAGGTCGATATCTATTGATATATAGTCATCACCCATGTGAAAGCCTTTGTTGACCCCGCCGAACAGTGTATGCATGGTACCGCTAAGCATGTGCTCGCCGAGATGTCTCTGCATATTCATGAACCTGCGGTCCCAATCTATAGTCAGGGTGACTTCGTCTCCGACTGAAAAGGTTCCGGCTGGGGCATCGGTTTGATGCCATACATCTGACCATAATCCCCGGTCAGACGCATGGGTAACGCTGAAGACCTGACCGTTCAGTGATACTGATCCTGTATCAGAAGGCTGACCGCCGCCTTCAGGATAGAAGACAGATTCGGCGGTTGTGATGACATCGCAGCCTTGTTTTTCTGTAATGTCGGTTATGACCGATGTGTTGCTGCGCTGGTATTGGTTTTCTCTGTAAAGTCTTAATGTAGGCATTGTTTTGACAACTTTCTTACTGTTTCACGTGTTTCACGAAATCGAACAAACTGATAAAAAAATAAAAGTGTAAATCTGTGGATAAATCCGCTTGACATATGGATAAAGAACGTAAATACATTGAAATTTCAAGCGTTTATGGTTTGGAGTTTTCCACATGCCAATGTGGACAAAAATGTATACGATTGGCGCTTTTTATGTGGAAAAAACGTGAAGCTTTGTAATTTAAGCGGATTCCGTTCTGTTGAAAAAATATTAAGAAAAATCGAACAGAATTATTTTTTATTACGTTCTTTGTGTTTTTTTGAAAATAGAATCCCGGGCGAGAACCACTGCGAGCAGGTATCTGCTGAAATGTGTTTTCAGTCATCCGGTATCGGCATAATTATGTCCTCGAACAGTACGCCCTGAGTATGACAAAGAGTATGGAACACCGGCGTCCTCTCAAGAAGATATCTTCCTCTGATAGTCAGGTCAGGTGCGTACAATGAGAACATTGTCGCATTGTCGAGTGTGGTTATGGCATTCATATCATTGCTCATGAGAATCAGCTGACCGCTTAATGACAGGAGAGCATAGCCAAAGACATCGTCGCCGAGTCTGTAGTCTGCTTTATTGACATGAGAGTTGTCCTTCTTGAATATGGTGTAGAGCCAGCCGTTAGGTACCGGTTCGGGATCGACTCCTGACAGCGGCTGTATCATATTCCCGTTGAATCCATAGAGGATCTTGTCCGGACAATCAAATACTGTTATGTATTCTTTTCTTGTCACCTGGATAGCTGACTCGTAATCAGACAGCTTTACTGAAGATCCGACAACTATATCTGACACGCGGTGGTAGTAAGTGTCGTTCTTCTCATTGAGCCATATTACGAAAGAAGAATGATAATAGCCGTTCCTCGCCAGTGTCGTGATCTTCACCCTGTAAGGGGAGGATATACCATCTGCAGGCGGGTCTTTCTTCTGATTGCTTCGCGTTATATTGCTTCTGATCAGAGTCTGGATGCCGGGCGCTGCCAGTTCATTGCGTGACAGCTCTCCGCGATCCATAGAGGTCAGCAGGCAAGCCGCATCATAATCATGATCGATCAATCTCATAATAAAATAATTGATGATCTCGCATCTGCCGAGCTTGCTCGGAGAAACGGCCAGCATTGCATCTTCCATAGAGATCGTTTCCGGATCCACGCCGCGGCTTATAAGTACCGACTTCATCATCTCAAGTCTCGTGACCGCATAATGACGGAAATCAGAATTCGTACGGTTGTCATATTCGCGGTCGATACTGTCATCTGCCAGAGGCAGGGCCTGATCGATGAGCTTGAGCATCACTCCGGCTGTCACATTACGGATCTCGCCGCCCATGACTCCGGTGAAGTGATTCCACTGCCAGTTCATTGCCTCTTTTCTGTCCTTATAATCTTCTGTACCTGGTATGCATTCGAATTCAGTATAATCATCTATACCGTATTCAGAATAATCCAGGTGAATGACCTGATAGAATCTGGCACGCGGTTTACTGATGCCTTTCCATGTGATCTTGAAGGCGAGAACACCCATGAGCCGTGTGTCCACAGCTGTACAGGACATGAATTCATATTCAGAGAAATGATCGTAGTATTCAGAAAGACGTCCTTCAACGACTTTAAATTCAGGCATGATCTTATCCTCTTATCTGCTTCTGATTATGGTTTGCTCCATTGCTAAACATATCATGTTTCAGCCCTCAGTGAAAGAGTTTTCGGTATTGTGTGTTGACAATCGAATGGCAACGAATATAATTATATCAGCCTTATTAAGAGCGAGGGAGGGAATGGGCCCGATGAACTCGCGGCAACCTCACCAGAAGGTGAAGGTGCCACATCCCACGGGAGATCAGCCATTCTCCCGGCAGATGAGGACAGGGGACACTCTCTGCATGCGGCAGGGAGATTTTTTTATGGCTGAATAGAGAATCACAGGAGATATAAACATGAAGAAACTTTTTACATCGGAATCTGTAACAGAGGGGCATCCTGATAAAATATGTGATCAGGTGTCTGATGCGATCCTGGATGCTATCCTGGCACAGGATCCTAAGGCACATGTCGCATGCGAGTGTGCTACCAAGACAGGTTTCCTAATGATCTTCGGTGAGGCTTCGGGTAATTTTGAAGTAGACTATGAAGCCATTGCTCGCAAGACGATATGTGAAATAGGGTATGACTCAGAGGAAAAATGCTTTGACGGCAATACTTGTGACATCATTGTGCACATGGAAGAGCAGTCAGCAGATATCGCTATGGGCGTAAATGAATCATATGAGATCAAGTCCGGTGAGACCAAGAGCGAAGATGCTCTCATAGGTGCCGGAGATCAGGGTATGATGTTCGGTTATGCCTGCAGAGAAACTGATGAACTGATGCCTATGTCGATCCAGTTTGCGCACAAGCTCGCCAAGAGACTTGCGGAAGTGCGCAAGAACGGGACCCTTCCGTATCTCGGACCTGACGGCAAGACCCAGGTGACAGTCGAATATGAAGACGGCGTCATCACAAGGATAGATACTATTGTAGTTTCTACGCAGCATATGGATAGTGTTTCACTGGAGCAGGTGAGACAGGATGTCATTGAACAGGTTATCAGACCGGTCATCCCTGAGGAATTGATAGATGAGGATACGCTCTACTATGTCAATCCTACGGGAAGATTTGTCATAGGCGGACCGCTCGGAGATTCCGGCCTTACCGGCAGAAAGATCATAGTAGATACTTATGGCGGACATTCATCGCATGGCGGCGGTGCTTTCTCAGGCAAGGATCCGACCAAAGTCGACAGATCCGCTGCTTACATGGCGCGTTACATCGCCAAGAATGTCGTAGCAGCAGGTCTTGCTGATGAATGTGAGGTCCAGATCGCGTATGCTATAGGCGTTGCTGAGCCTGTATCTGTATGTGTGGAAACAAACGGGACAGGAATAGTGGACGACGATAGGATCGCCTCAATCATCAGAGATAAATTCGACATGAGACCGGCAGCTATTATCAAAAAACTCAAGCTGGACAGACCGCAGTACAAACAGCTTGCGGCTTATGGTCATATGGGCAGGACAGACCTTAATGTAAAATGGGAGGAAACTGACATGGCTAATCAGCTCATGCTGTCTGCCAGCGGAGCAAGTGATAACTAGAGAGGCCTGAGATGTCACATTTTGAGAAGGTAACATACGAAAGGTGGAAGGCTGACTGCGGGGTCAGAGGTCTGCCTGATAAAGAACTGAGGAAATGGTATGAAGATATCAAGCTTCCTGCACAGGCAACAGCAGCTTCGGCGGGTTGTGACTTCTTCATGCCTTTCAACCTCAACTTCGAGGCCGGAAGCAGCTTTAAGATAGCTACCGGTATCAGATGGGTCACGGATGGAGACCGGGATCGTGATAAGGTGCTGCTCGTGGTACCGAGGAGCGGTCTCGGATTCAAATACGGCATCCGGCTGTCCAATACAGTAGGGGTGATCGATGCTGATTACTGTGACTCAGATAACGAAGGTCATATCATAGTCAGTCTTGTGAATCCATCTCAAGAGACAGTTAAACTGCCGGAGGGCAAGCCTTTCGCGCAGGGGATAGTCGTAAAGTATGAGATACCTGACGGTGCCGGCTCCGATTCACATCGAAACGGGGGATTCGGGAGTACTGACAGTAAATAACAGAGGACTTTTGCATATGATCGAACATGCAGATGTAGTAATAGCCGGGGGCGGCGCGTCCGGACTGGCAGCAGCGGCGGAGCTCGGAATGAGCTCCGCTGATTTAAATGTGGTCATTATCGAGAAGAACAACGAGCCCGGCAAGAAGATCAGGGCGACCGGAAGCGGAAGGTGTAATATCACTAATACGCGAGCCGAAGGGTATAACGAGATACTCAGATTCTTCACCGGGATAGGCCTTATGACCAGGACTTATGAGAATGGCCTTGTCTATCCGTATTCTGAATCTGCTGCAGATGTCGCGGAGCTGTTGACAGCCAGAGCCATTGAGTTGGGTACGAGGATAGTGACAGGTGCTGAAGTCACAGGAGTCAGGTTCGGAGAGAACGGCGGATTCGAGACAGAATATGTCACTGCTTCAGCCAAGGGAAAGAGACGCCATGTGATCAGCTCCGATCATGTAATACTTGCTCTTGGGAGCAAAGCCGGCCCGTCGTACGGGTGCACGGGAGACGGCTATGCTATAGCCCGATCACTGGGACACAGCATCGTTACGCCTGTACCTGTTCTGACAGGAATAGAGTGCAGGGAATGGGATAAGGACGCTGAGCCATGCGCGATCACTCTCGCCGGAACGAGGTCGAGAGGCGAGGTGATACTCAGCAAGGTCAACTTAGAGAAATGCAGTAATGACAGACGTGACGGAACTGATTGTTCAAACGGGTCAGACCGTTCAGATATTGAACTGTTCAAGGAAAAGGGCGAGATCCAGTTTACAAGATACGGTCTGTCCGGGATCTGTGTGTTTAATATGACACGTCATATGAGATATGACAGATCGGCAGGAGAGTCAATCGCAGATTTCAAGGTGACTGCAGATCTGTTCCCGGATGGAGACATAGCGCAGTTCCTGAGAGACAGGAGGAGCAATGCATTCCCGGGAGAGAAGGCAGCTGATGTATTAAGAACTGTCCTTAAAGAGAATATAGCGGAGTATGTTATAGCTCGGGCAGGGAGAAATGCAGGGGCTGAAAATCTTGCGTCTGAGAATGTCTCAGAGATGTCTGATAAAGATATTTCCGCGCTTGCTGACGCGGTACACAGGCTTGAGTTCCGTCCATCAGGTATAAGAGGATGGAAAGAGGCTCAGGCCGCTATGGGAGGTGTCGATCTCAGAGAGATAGATGCTGCAACAAATAAGTCCCTCCTTGCAGAGGGACTCTATATAACAGGTGAATTGGCTGACAGAGACTATGAATGCGGAGGATTCAATCTCAGCAATGCATGGCTCACAGGTATCAGGGCCGCGGATGCTATATCATCAAAGTGACCTGACCGGTCATGAACGGTCTTCCGTCAGTGATGCGGATGTACATCGTGCCGCCGGGCTGGTGTATCTCAATGACATTGTTCCCTTCATCCAGAGAGTCCAGCCAGTAACCGAGAGCTGTGCTGCCTGTAGCACAGCCATGCTCCCAGACTAAGGTCTCTGAGGCGGGAACATATACCAGAGGCCGCATCGAAACTGCTGCATCGGCAGATACTGAATACAGCATGATGCCCAGAGCCGCTACTTTCAGCTCGTCTGCGACTGCCTTGATGAGCTCAGCGGCTTCATCGTCACTCATATCCTCGTCAGGGATCAGCAGGTGAGAGATGCCGTCAGTCTGAACGAGAGGCCATCCCTTGTAGGTCGACAATTCCGGTTCAGGCATCCTGACGGTCCCTTCGAAAACAGGAT
The DNA here is from genome assembly GCA_015058265.1 of Clostridiales bacterium. Next base: position 917 of record SVCR01000053.1, on the reverse strand, counting down.
GGAGTTTACCGTCAGAGCAGTGCCTGTCTTCAAGACGGCGCACGCGAACATCCAGAGTCTCGTCGATGCCTGATGAGTTAGTCCTGATCACGCATTCTTCGCCTGCTGCAGCGCCGTTTCTGTATGCTCTCAGTGAAGAAGCAGACAGGGTGGCGTTCCCGCAGAATTCGTATCCCATCATTTCGATACTGACAGAATCATCAGATTCTGACATAATAAAACCGGCCTGTTCGCAATCAGGCACGAGTTCAAATGCTGCGGATATCATATCCTTGCGGTTTTCTGCCGTATATGGAGTGCTGATCAGCACTGTTATATTCCCGGTGGGATCTGCTGTGATATATTCGAATTCCATAGAGCAATAATAACATACAAGCTGTACTGATTGAGATGGTTTTTTTATGAAATACAGGATAAGTGAGATCAAAACCGAAATAACCGAAGAGATGTCCGCTCTGCCAAAGCATATATCGCGCAGGACAGGTATCCGTGTCGAAGATATCTCTTCGTGGGAGATCAGACGCAGATCGACGGATTCAAGGAAAAAGCCGCATATCTATTATGTGTATACGGTTGATTTTGTAACGCGCAGGAAATTGAAACCGTCCAAGATCCGCGGACTGACCGATATAACAGGAGACGACGGCAAAGTCCTGCCTCCTGAACCGGGCTGCAGGAGCACTTCTGCAGATCGCAGGATGAAGAGCAGACCGGTGGTCTGCGGGATGGGACCTTGCGGACTGTTCGCCGGCCTGGAGCTTGCTAAGATGGGTTACGATCCTATTATTATCGAACGAGGCCCGGAGATGGGCTCCAGGATTGATGCAGTTGAGAGATTCCGGAAGGACAGAGTCCTCGACCCTGAGGCCAATATGCTGTTCGGCGAAGGCGGAGCCGGAACTTTTTCCGATGGTAAG
>SVCR01000052.1 GCA_015058265.1 Clostridiales bacterium | reverse complement strand
CACCTACGGTTCCCCTCTCTGAGGACTTGCGCTTCGCGCGGCGGAATCCTCTCCGGGACACCAGGGGAGCTGGCACAACTGCAGAATATTTGTCGCAGGTAAGTCAGGGGACGTACCAGGTCATCAACAGTTTGATCCGTTCTTCAGGTCCTCCGGCAGAACGATACCGATATCCACATTCACAAGTTCATCTATATATTTCCCTGCATCGCCTCTGAACAGTCCCTGCTTGTAGAATCCGATCGAAACTGTAAGATCCGATCTCACAGCAAGCACTGCTTCGCCTGTGTCTCCGTTCATTCCGCTGTTAATATCCACGCTGATGACATATGCATCAGAATCATTTATCGCCCGGATAGCATCAGCAGCAGTGCCTCTGACTTCTCCGCGAAACCCGGTTCCCAGAATGCAGTCAACTATCACATCACAGCCCGCAAAGTCAGTAGTTTCGTCAATGCGGCAGATCTCTACTCCGCGTTCTTCAGCGATATCGCAGTAGTATTTGCCGTCCTCCGAGAGTTTGTCTGACACTTTGTATACAGTCGAATCGATCCCGGCATCTTTCAGTATTCCCGCCAAAGCGTAACCGTCCCCGCCGTTATTGCCTCCGCCGACAACTATCGCTGTATTTCTGCCGCGCCAGCCGTCATAAGCAAGATATACTCCATAGGCAGCTCGGTACATCAACTCTTTGCCGGACACGAAATGTTCTATTGTATAAGCATCGCTTCTTCGCATCTGCTCAACGGAAACAGTCATAATGTTTTCCCCCGGATCCCGGCTCCATTTCTTAGGTTCAATTTTCATCACAAATCCCCCGATCAATGCATTTTGCAACATGTTACGTCTCAACCGGAAGCAGCAATGGTCAGTTCTCTGTCCGGTTTCTGACTGATTCATTTCTATTATCTTTGTTAAAAAAATGATTTAACGGTTCTTAAGACCAGCTTAAACTGAGCGTTAAAACAATTAAATTTACTTATTCAGATCTCTGCAGTAGAATGCGCTTGTAAATACAGAGCATTAAGCGTTAAGCCCAATGCAATGTATCGTCTAAGGCATTATTTTTATACTATATGGAGGTAAAGTCAATGGTAATGAACATCATCGTAGGCGGCGCATTCGCAGCAGTTCTCGTAGCAAAGTGGAGATTCTTTTCAAAGGCTTACGCTAAGCATTCCAGATAATCATCTGCTCTGAAAGAGACTAACGAATAATTATGCCATAGCAAAATCCCGGAAAACGATTCCGGGATTTTTTCGTTGTTCTCAAAGCTGTTCCGGAAACTACTCTTCTACGGCTCCTCAATGTAATCTATAGCAAATTTGAGGAACTTTCTTGCTGAATTTGTCAGGTTATCGAGGGACGGGACCGCAACGCCGAAGGTAACTGTCTGCGGCGGATCAAGCGGCAACTTGACCAGATGCTCATTCCAGTATCTCGCGCTGAGCTCATTGACCAGGCTTATACCAAGTCCCATCCTGACCATTGCAAGCGTAGCAGGAGTATCATATGTAGTGTAAGTGATTTCCGGATGTGTATCATTCTTATCGAGGATATCCAGTATCTCTATTTCCTTGCCCCACGAGCCGAGTATGAAATCATTGTCCTCGCATGCCTTTATAGGAAATGCTTTTCTGTCTGCCATCGGATGGTCCTCCGGCAGTGCTGCCAGAACAGGCTTTTCTATAAGAGGTATCCACTTATACGGCATAGGCTCTGAATAGACCATTATCGCGAGATCCGCTGAATTCTCCTCAAGGTATCTGATTATAGTCCCTCTCACACCCTCCCGAATGTTGATGTGTATTCCCGGATATTCATTTTTGAACCGTCTCACGATCTCCGGCAGCCAGCAGGTCGCAACGCTCGGATAAGCGGCTATCGATAAGTCACCTGTGACTACACCCTTGAGCTCGGATGCAATATGATATATATCCTGTTCTTTTGACAAATACGCCCTCATCGCAGGAAGCAAAGATTTTCCTTCAGATGTTGGATGAACACCCTTCTGTGAGCGGACAAGCAGTTTGAGACCCAGCTCCTTTTCAAGAGATGCTATCAGCTGGCTTATCGCGGACGGAGTGTACCCGAGAGAGTCGGCAGCAGCTGAAATGCTCCCCTTCTCTACGCATTCAATAAAGGCTTTGCATTTGTTGTTTTCCATATTATCGCCTTCTTTTCTGATCAACGCCCTTTTTTTACGAAGCCTATTATGATTTAACTATATCACAATGAAATCAAATATGCTCCCCCTATGAAAAGCAGAAACACATACTCTGCTGATCATAAAGGGAGCATTTCAGATCTAAGATATCAATTCGTTACTTTTCGGGCGCCCCGGCGTCTGTTCAATCAGGAGCGAGCGACGGCGTCTGTTATAATACGTACTTAGCTTTGTACTCGTTGAAGTAGTTTATGAAGCTCTCATCATTTCTGTAATCATGATTGATATGATACTCATGCGCTTCTACTCCATCCGGACCCGATTCAAGGATATCCACTGCAACATTGCTGCAATGATCAGCGATCCTCTCATAGTCTGTCAGCAGATCGTTGAAAACAAAGCCCAGCTCAAGTGTACATTCCTGACGGCCAACTCTATCGATGTGATTGGATTTGATCTCATCACAGAGATCGTCGATCACCTCTTCAAGCGGGTCAATCTTCATAGCGAGGCTCTTGTCATCTTTAACAAATGCCTCGATCGTATTCTCTGTGATCTCCTGAACGGAGTCTTCCAGAACACGCAATTCCTGTTCGGCTTTGTCAGAGAAAACTACCTTCTTAGCCTTTATCTCTTGTACTGCCTCTCCGATATTTCTCGCGTGATCTGAGATCCTCTCGAAGTCAGAGAGAACTCTGAGATACTTGTTTACTTCTCTTGCCTGTTCCGCCTGCAAGTCCGCCGAGGTTATCTTAAACAGATAAGATCCGAGCTTGTCCTCATATCTGTCTACAACTCCTTCAAGCTCAAATACTCTCTTAAGTGCTGTGTTGTCCAGGTCTCTTCTGGCGGTCACAGCATCTTTAACACTGGCGAAAGCTTTTTCTGCCATTGAAGCTATTACTTCTCTGCTCTGGGCAAGAGCAAGTGTCGGGTGCTCGAGGAATCGGGTTTCGAGACGATCCATATCTGCCTGCTCTGCAGCTGCCTCTTCTCCTTCAGGGAACAGAGCGCAGACCATTCTCTCCAGAATACCGATGCCCGGTGCTAACAATATTACGATTGCCAATCTGTACAATGAATTCGTAAGAGCGATCGATACCATTGTCATTGTTGTATTCATGAAGCTGAATCCGATGACAGCATTTGCTGAATAGAATATCAGTCCGCACAAGGCAGCGCCGATTACATCTATTACCAAATATACGAAGGCTGTCCTCTTGCCGTTCGTACTGGCTCCGAGAGCACTGAGCATTACAGGGACCGAAGCTCCTATTCCTATACCCATCAGGATCGGGAAGGCCATGTCAAATTCTACCGCGCCGGTCATAGCCAATGCCTGGAGAATACCGACGGCAGCACTCGCGCTCTGGATCACTGCTGTGATAAGCGCACCCGCGAGTACTCCGAGAAGCGGATTTTTGAAGCTTGTGAGTAAGTGAATGAAACGAGGATCATCCCTCAGGGGCTCTATTGCGCCTGACATCATGCTCATGCCATACATCAGAACAGCAAAACCCATCATGATGCCCCCTATGTTTTTATGTGTAGCATTCTTTGAAAACATCCATAAGATAATTCCTATGAGTGCCACAATTCCGGTCAGGATCTCAGTGCTGAAGAATGATGCGACATCTGATCCGCCCACACTGTTGAGAGCCAAGATCCATCCTGTGATACTTGTGCCGAGGATCGCACCAAGAATAACACCTATGGCCTGACGGACCTTCATCATTCCCGAGTTGACAAAACCAACGACCATTACTGATGTTGCCGATGATGACTGGATCACCGCGGTGACAACTGTCCCGAGCAGGATCCCTTTGACAGGATTACCGGCCAGCTTGAACAGTATCATCTCCATTTTGCTTCCCGCTACCTTCTTCAGGGAATCTCCCATTACAGACATTCCGAACAGGAAGCACGCTACTCCCCCAAGCAGGGAAATAATCATACTAAAATCCATTAAATTATTGACCTCCATAATACTTCGCGCCGTAATCGACATCTGATCCGCCACATAAGCTATCATTCAGAAGCGGGGGCAGATCCGCCTTCCGCAACCTTGAGAAGCGGAGGGACCTCCGGCGTCTGTTATAAAAAAAGAGACTTCCACCGTAAAACCAACGGTAAAAGTCTCGCTACTTCGAACATATTCCGGGGCTTATATCCCGTACTGACGAAATATGTCACGCATTGCTGCGCAAGCTACTCCCTAATAAACCTCTAACAATATCCCATACCTGCCACTTGATGTCAAGTATTAAATACTATTCGCAGAAAAAAACACCGGAAGACGTGCACTGACAGTCTCCGGTGCTATCTGTATTTATCTGCCGATAATAGATCAACTATTTCGTGACAGAACCGGTCTTAAATATCATCTTGCTCTGTCCGTCCATCCCCGCAGCCTGGCCGCCGATCAGCTTTACTTCAGATGATGCATCAACGAGAGCTTTCATTCTGTCGAACAGCTTCTCTATCCCTGCATCATCAAGTGTAGATATCAGCTTACGTATGCCTTTATCGTTAAACTGATGAAGTCCCGACGCTAACGTATCCGCACCATCTGAGAGCTCTTCGGTGCCTGCCTTGAGCTTGCTTGCTCCTTTGTCCAGAGCTCCGGCACCTTTATCAAGATCCTTAGCTCCGCCATTAAGATCATCTGCACCCTTCTTAAGATCAGACGATCCCTTCTTGATAGATTTGCTGCCTTCTGACAATGCCCTTGCACCGGAATCTACCTGTTCTGCCCCTTTGCTCAGATTTCCGGCACCTTCGTCTGTATCACTGATACCTTTCGCAAGGTTCTTGGCTCCGGTGTCAATTGATTCCGCGCCGCTCTTGAGCTGTGATGTTCCTCCCGCAAGATCAGAGCTGCCTTTCTTTGCGGCCTGAGCTCCGCTATCCACAGAAGCCGCACCTGCGGCAAGATCACCTGCGCCTTTAGCGGAATTCTTAGATCCGGCTTCAACCTGTGCAGCCCCGCTGGTAAGAGCATCTGAGCTCTTGCCGAGCTCCTGCGCCCCCTTGTCGAGCGACTCCGCTCCACTCTGCAGTGACTGGACTCCCGCGTGAAGCTGACTGTTCTCTGCATCATATATCGCGCTGGCTCCGGATGTATAATCCTTCACACCACCCGCATAACTCTTGATAGATTTCAGTTTTGCCTTGTCATCATTGCTTAATCCCTCGGAGTCCAGCAGTTCATCTACAATATCACTGATCTTGTCTGACTGACTGCTGAGTTCACTTCCCTTAGAACTCAGATCTGACAGTTTAGAATTGATCTGCTCCTCACCGGCTGCGACCTTATCCGCAGCACTTTTGACATCGCTTATGCCTTCGATCAACTGAGTAGTTCCGGCAACATAGTTATCTACTCCGCTCTTGAGGTTTCCGGCTCCGTCAGCAAGCTGATCAAGTCCGCCCGACAGATCTTCTGTGCCGCTCTTCAGCGAAGATGTACCGCCGGCAAGCTCTTCGGTGCCGCTCTTGAGCTGCTGCGCTCCTTCATCAGCTGACTCGATTCCTTCTTTGACCTGTCCAACTCCGGTACTCAGATCTTCGCTTCCCTTCTTGAGCTTGGCTGTTCCTTCTGCCAGAGCAGCACTTCCGTCTTTCAGGCTTCCTGTTCCTTTTACTAGTTCAGCAGTTCCCGTGACGGCTTTGGTCGCTCCGTCCAGCAAGGCTGCACAGCCTTTGGCGATCTTACCTGTTCCCTTGTAGAGAGATCCCGTTCCTGTATGGAGTTTCTTCGCTCCGTCTGCAAGATCACCGGTCCCGTCGTCCAACTCATAAGCACCACCGGCGAGCTTGTCTGCTCCATCGACAAGCTTATCGGCAGCTCCGCCGAGTTCATCAAGCGCGTTAGTGAGCTGATTTACTTTAGATTCGACCGAATCAGTATCCGTAAGATCGATATCCGAGAGGACACCATTAAGAGCTGCAGTGTATGTACCATCGATCTCAAAGCTGTCAGTATGAGCATAGACGCTAACGCTCTCCGGTATTTCTGCTCCTGATGAAGCTATGTCAAGATTGTCTTTCATGCCCGGCAAAGCGATCCCAAGCGCGACGGATTTGCTCCCGTCGTCTATGACTCTTCCGTTGTCGACCCGTATGTCTGAGAAGTGCTCATCATCCAGCATAAGACCGCTGGCCATCATGTAAGGTGTATAGAATTCATAGCCGTCTGCATAGCTTTTCTCTCTGACTGTATATTCGAACCGTATCTCGATATCGCCTTCCTGCCCTGCGATCTCTGATGAACTCATCTTCTCACCGTCAAGGAAATAAGAAATGCTGACTTCAACAGGCAGGCTTCTTTCCGTAGTTCCCTTGTACCTGATATCAGACCCGTCGGCCTGCCATTCCAGATCATTTCCATTCTGCTTGAATGTTTTGTCATTTGCTGTATTTTCAACATCCTTAAGTACAGAAGAGTCCTTGATCACATCGGATTTATCCGCATTCCTGAGCCACTCTGAAATACTTACCTCAGTAATATTCCCATCTGCGTCCATTATTACATATGCAGTTTCTTCCTTAGTCGTTTCGCCCGCGCCGGAGCTCTGAGTGATCTCAGAATCAGCATATACCGGGCACGCTCCTGTCCAGATAACCGAGCTCAGTACAAGCGCGAATGAAAGAAATGCGACCTGTGCTTTAGTGAACCTACCGTAATATCTCATTGGATCTCCTCCGTTTTCATACCTAAAGTTGTTTTGCATATCAGTTTATCAAATGCCATCAGCAGTGCCGGTAACAGGAGTATTACAGTGAGCATGCTGATAACCGCGCCGCGAGCCTGAAGAGTAGTGAATGTGCTGATTATCGCTATATCGGAATATACAGCTACCCCTATTGTGGCTGTGAAGAAGCCGAGTCCGCTGACTATGATAGACGGTATGGAAGCCGCTGTTGCTGCCTCTATTGCTTCTCTCCGTCCCAGCCCTCCGGAACGTTCCTCTTTATATCTGGTCGATAGGAGAATAGCATAGTCTACTGTAGAACCAAGCTGTATAGTGCTGAGGCAGACCGGAACTATGAACGGCAGTTCCAGACCGGTGAATCCTGAGATCCCGAGATTGAGAATGATCGCGAATTCGATAGTTGCCACCAATATCACAGGCAGAGTCACCGACTTCAGTACGAACAGAATGATTATGAACACCATAACGATCGATATCAGGCTGACTATATTGAAATCTCTGTCAGTTATCTGTATGAGGTCCTTAGTTGCAGGTCCTTCACCTATCAACGACGCCCCGGGATCATATTTATGTATTATCGAAACGATCTTATCGATCTGATCATTGCAGTCGTCAGTCGATACCTTGAATGACGAATTGACAAGTATCATCTGATGCTCGTCCCCGATCAAAGCCCCACCGAGCTCCTCCGGCAGCATTGACTTCGGAAATGATGTACCCAACAGCGCGTCCAGCCCCAGTACGCTCTTCACGCCATCCAGCTTCTCGATCTCATCACACATTGCTTTGCCGTCTTTAGCCGGAAGATCAGCGTCAGCAATTATGATATGTGATGTTCCGATCTCAAAGTCATTCATCAGATGCTCGTTTGCTATGAGGAACTGCTTATCTTCATCCCTCATTGTCTCAGCATTACTTGCAAACATTTTAGTGAAATCATAGACAACATTCTGCTGATTATAGAAATGCACAGCCGGGATCAGTACCAGCGCAAACAGGATTATGTGTATCCAGTACTTGCCGGTGAGCCAGTGAGCTGCCCCTTTCATATCAGGAATGATGGATCTGTGCCTTGTCTTCATCAGCAGCCCTGTGAATCTGAGTATCATTACAGGCAATACGGTAACGCTTGTTATGACTCCGAAGACAACACCTTTAGCCATTACTATACCAAGGTCCATTCCCATAGTATAAGTCATAAAGCAGAGAGCCAGAAAACCGGCTATTGTTGTTATCGAACTCCCTGTAACGGATGTCATCGTAGCATTTACTGCATCCGCCATAGCATCCTGATGGTTCTTTTCATCCATTTCCGGATCACCTGAATCCTTGATCTTGTCAAGGTTCTCTGTATACCTGTGCCAGAGGAATATCGAGTAATCCATCGTTACAGCAAGCTGCAGTACAGCGGCGATCGCCATAGTGATGAAGGATATCTCTCCTTTGAAGTAGTTGCTCCCCATGTTATACAGGATCGCCATTCCTATACTCATAAGGAAGATGACCGGTGCTGCGAAAGAGTCCAGCAGTATCATCATGGCGATCAGCGACATTATGACGGCGACAGCCACATACTTGACTTCCTCCCGCTCAACCAGGTGCTTGAGATCAAGGACCAGAGAGCTCATTCCTGAAACGTATGCGTCTTTCTTGACTATCCCCCTGATCTCATCGACTGCATCCAAAGTTTCCTCCGCAGATGTAGCCGTATCAAAGAAGACGACCAGCAGGGTCGCATCCGGATTCGTTATATTGCTTCTTACTGCATCAGGGAGCAGTTCCATCGGTACAGACGGATCCAGTATGTCTTCAAGATTGATGACCGTATCCACATGATCCACGCTTCTTATATCAGAAGCCATCCTGCTCACATCATCACTCTTCATGTCCTCGATAACGACCATCGAGAATCCGCCCTTGCCGAATTCATCCAGAAGGATGTTCTGCCCCTGAACGGTCTCTATCGAGTCCGGGAGATA
>SVCR01000051.1 GCA_015058265.1 Clostridiales bacterium | reverse complement strand
GATAGCGATGTCTTCCATCATGGCCTTACGTCTGTCGCCGAAGCCAGGAGCCTTGACTGCTACTACATCGAGTGTTCCTCTCAGCTTATTGAGAACGAGAGTTGCAAGAGCTTCGCCGTCAACATCCTCAGCTACGATCAGCAGGCTTCTGCCGGCCTTCATGATGCTCTCCAGCAGCGGGATGATATCCTGGATGTTGCTGATCTTCTTATCTGTCAGAAGAATGAAAGGCTTGTTCATAACTGCTTCCATCTTCTCATTGTTAGCCATATACGGTGAGAGATATCCTCTGTCGAACTGCAGACCTTCAACTACGTCGAGGGAAGTTCCGAGTGTCTTGGATTCCTCAACAGTGATAACGCCGTCCTTGCCGACCTTTTCCATTGCCTCAGCGATCAGTTCGCCGATCTCAGTATCGTTAGCAGATACAGAAGCTACCTGTGCGATGGACTCCTTGTCGTCTACATGCTTAGCTGCGTCCTTGAGATATCCTACTGCAGCATCAACTGCTTCGCTGATGCCCTTCTTCAGGATCATCGGATTAGCTCCGGCTGTAACATTCTTGAATCCTTCTCTGATGATGCTCTGAGCAAGCAGAGTAGCTGTTGTAGTTCCGTCACCGGCAACATCGTTGGTCTTGGTAGCGACTTCCTTAACGAGCTGTGCGCCCATGTTCTCTACCTGATCCTCGAGTTCGATCTCTCTTGCGATGCTGACACCGTCGTTAGTGATCAGCGGGGAGCCAAAGCTCTTCTCGATAAGAACGTTCCTGCCCTTAGGTCCGAGTGTGATCTTTACTGTGTCTGCGAGTTTGTCTACGCCTGCAAGAAGCTTCCTTCTTGATTCCTCACCATAAAATAAATCCTTAGCCATTTCTGTATATCCTCCTTAATGATCCCGTGGCAGATTACTCTACGACCGCGAGAATGTCTTTCTGATTGATGATAGTATATTCTGTTCCCTTATACTTAAGATCATTGCCGCCGTATCTGCTGAAGATGACGATGTCGCCTACCTTGAGTTCCATAGGTTCATCCTTAGTTCCCGGACCAACAGCCAGTACCTCAGCCTGCTGCGGCTTCTCCTTGGCACTGCCGGACAGGAGCAATCCTGCCTCTGTTCTCTCTTCTGCTTCCATCTTCTTTATTACTACTCTTGCGCCGAGCGGCTTGATTCCGATACTCATTATTATTGCCTCCTGAATTAATCATTTACAGTCTGCCGCATGATCATGTATGTCTCTATGATTGCGGGCTTTCTGTTAGCACTCTGATTGTTTGAGTGCCAATCACCTTACTTATTGTACTCACGTGTACATACTATGTCAACACCCAAATTTGTGAAGTTAACAACACATTTCGGTTCGTCTCATTCTTTTCCGCTGCGGTAGTAGTAGAACAGATACTGCTGGGCATATCCGGCGAGTTTTCCGTATTTCTCCTCTGCGAAAACGGCCATTCCATGCACATCATTCTCTTCGAATCCGTACATGTCATTCATTATGTGCTTGACCCACGTGTCGATAGGGAAAGCATCAGTTCTCCTGAGTCCGAACAGCAGGATGCAGTTTGCCACTTTAGGTCCTATCCCCTGGTATTCAAGTAATCCGTCGCGAGTCTCCGGGCGGGGAGCTTCGATGAATCGTTTTGAAGACTCTACTATATATTTGCTCCTGTATCCCAGCCTCAGCGCCATTATATCTTCGGGATCTGCCGCTGCAAGGACCTCAGGCTCAGGGAAAGCATGCCACTCCCTTCCGAAGAAAGATCCGATCTTCCCGCCGTATCTGCCGCAGATCGCTTCGATGCATTTTCTTATTCTCGGTATGTTGTTGTTCTGGGAGATGATGAAGGAAATGATGGTCTCATACAGGTCCTGGTTCAGTATCCTGATACCTCCTCCGTACTCCATCGCAGGGATTATCCCGGGCTCCTTTTCCGCGAGCTCCCTCTTGATCGAGGAATAATCCGTATCCAAGTCAAAGTAATGCCTCCAGAAGGCTTCATCGCCCCCCGAGGCTTCTATCTTAAGCGTCCTGTCTCCGTTCTCAAGGCTTACCCTCGCGCAGTATTTCCCGGCCGCTCCTATATATGACCCTGTCCCGTCATCAGCCGGCACCCAACGGAAGCACTGACCGCATTCGAATACATGCTCGAGGTCGAGATCATGTATATCTTCTATTATTATCGTCTTCATATCCGTTCCATCCATAATATTCGCCCACTTGCGGTGCTTTCTGAAGTGGGCGGTTTTCGATCATGGTAAGTTTTCTTGCCTGTATTGTTTTCAACCTTATCCTGGTTTAGCTGTCAGTGCAGCTTTCTCGAATGCAGGTCGTCGTAATCTCTTGCGATATCTCTGATCCTGACGTTCACGCTGTCGATGGTGAAAGCCGTCATGGTCGCTATCGCGTCATAAACATCCTTCTGCAGCGCAATGCATTTATCTACGGTAGTACTGTCTCTCACCGCTCTGACATCTATCGTAACTGACATATTGTTCTGTTTGCCGTTGCTCATCCTGTCAGCGACCAGCAGTGTGTCATCGTATTTCTCGGCCGCGATCCTGATGATATCTCGTATAACCTGCTCGCTTATGGAGAAAGTCCCGAAGTAACTGTACTTTGGCCTCACTACTGTTCTGTCACCCGGTTCGTCGTCCTTCTCTTTGCTGGTCTTCTCGTCAAAAGCATTTCCCCTGGCGATATCCCAGAACTTCTTCAGAGGATTCATGAAGTATCCGGCAAAGTCTCTTCGCAGCTGTCCGACAGGTGCCGGTATAACATGCTCGCCCTCAACATTGCGGTGATGAGCAGCCAGTTCTCTGTCTTCTTCTGTCGTCACATCTTCTATGTATATGCGCTCATCCGGTTCGTGCAGCCCCAACTGTCCGGCTATGATATTAGTCATCTTGTCTGATGTGCCGATGATCATAAGTGTATCCGGGTGATACTTGATCAGAGCGTCTATGACCTCGGATCTGTGGTCATCATAATTGAACAGCGCCGTTCTCATGGCTGCTGCTTTGGAGGCGCATTTTTTCGCTGATGTGCCCGCGACTATCTGCCCTTTATAGATGAGAAGGCCATCATCGATGATAGCATCAAAGCCCCTCTGCTGTGCCAGAGCAGTAGCCTGATAGCTCTTTCCCGTACCGCTTTTCCCTGTAAATGACACTATTTTCATATGTTTACATTTCCTTAAACGCGTGTTATACTTCAAATGTAGATATTTTTTTCAAAGAAGGAGGAATCACAATGGCTTATAAGATCACTGATGATTGCATTGGTTGCGGAGTTTGCGCAGGTAACTGCCCAGTAGAGGCTATCAGCGAAGGCACCCCTTATGTTATCGACGAGAGTGCTTGCATCGATTGCGGTGCTTGTGCATCCAACTGCCCTGTAGGAGCACCTGTTGAGGCATAATTGCATTTAGCGGTTTATTGAAAATCCCGCAGCGTGAGCTGCGGGATTTTTTCTGTCCCTTTTATGCAAAACCCGATCACTTGCTCTCAGCTTCGGCCGCGGATTTGCTCTTGATCATAAATGACAACGCGTGAAGGCTGTCTGACAGATGCACCGACTCAACTGCTACCGAATCCGGTACGACGAGATCCACAGGAGCGAAGTTCCAGATACCGCTGACGCCGCCCGCGACGAGCTTGTCAGCTACACTCTGAGCATTCTCCCTGTTGACGCAGATGATACCGATGTCTATGTTCTCTCTTCTGACATACTCTTCGAGCATGCTGTAGTCCATTACCTCAACATCGTTGATCCAGTTTCCGATGATCTTAGGATTGACATCGAACAATCCCATGATATTGAAGCCTATCTTATAATAGTAAGTATAGTTGGTGATAGCCTGTCCGAGATTACCTACACCGACAACAACAGTCTTATATTCTCTGTCAAGTCCGAGTATTTTATTGATCTCTTTATACAGTTTATCTACTTCATATCCGTAGCCCTGCTGTCCGAATTCACCGAATGTGTTCAGATCCTGTCTTATCTGAGAGGCAGTATATCCGATCATTTCACTGAGTTCATTAGATGAAACTTTTCTGATACCCTTGGTCTGCAGGTGCCCAAGATATCGTCTGTATCTCGGCAATCTCCTTATAATGGCGTTTGACACCTTGGATTTTCCGTTCATTCCGATCCCCTTTCTTTCGCCCCGTAATTATACCTCTATGCCATGTCCGGAACCCGGACATGTTATATTGATCTGATACGGAGTTACTTGTTGGCCTCGATATAATTTACAATATCTGAAACCTTGGCGAAGTTTTCAGCTACTTCATCAGGGATCTCAATTCCGTATTCATCCTCGACACCGAGAATGATCTCAACAGCATCAAGAGAATCTGCTTCGAGATCCTTCATGAAATCTGTATCCATTGTGATCATATCAGGATCGACTTCCAACTGTTCTACTATCAGATTTTTAACTTTTTCAAATACCATAGTGATCTCCTTATTCTTATTTATATTCCTATATCAGGTAAATTATAATTTATCGACCATTTCTATTTCAATACAATAGTTCGGTTTTTATAGCAATTGTTCGAGATTACATACTTTATTTCACTCATATCACAGCTTTGACGCGCTAAAGAAGCATCAATACTGCATGCGCAAGTCACTGCAGCTCCATCCATTCATCGTAAAGCGCTGATATCTCCTCTTCATAAGCTGCCATCTCAGCAGATTTCTCATGCATCCATTCAAAGTCAGCCGCTTTCTCAGGATCGCTCATCGCTTCTTCTATATCGGAGATCAAGCCTTCCAATTCATGTATCTTCGCTTCGATCTGTTCCTCTCGTCTTCCGCGGCGCCGCTCTTCAGCTTCCTTCTGCTTGCGCGCCTGACGCTCTGCTTCGGCCGAGCGGACATTATTCAAAGTCTTCTGCATCTCATCATCGCCGGAACCGTTGCCTTTGGCTTTGCTCTTGCTTTCTTCAGGCGTATCCTCGTCCGCAGATGACATCCCGTTCTTCTCAAGATAGTACTCAAAGTTGCCCTTGTATTCAACCATCCCGTTTTCTGTGAGTTCCAGGATCCTGTCAGGTATCCTCGTGAGCAGATATCTGTCGTGCGAGACTATGAGTATCGTCCCGCCGAACTCCATCAAAGCATCTTCGACGACTTCACGCGATTCGATGTCCAGATGGTTGGTAGGCTCATCCAGCACGAGAGTATTAGCACCCGACAACATGAGCTTAAGCAGCGACAGCTTTGCCTTCTCTCCTCCGGAAAGATCGCGCACCTGCTTGAAGACATCATCCCCCTTGAACAGAAAACGTCCGAGCAGTGATCTCATCTCTGTATCTGTATACAGATGATAGGCATTCTTCATCTCTCCGAGCACAGTCTCATTTTCGTCAAGCAGCAGCTGGCCCTGATCATAATAACCAAAGTCGACATTATATCCGATCCTCAGGTATCCGTCGTCGGGCTTCTCCTGCTCCATCAATATCCTCAGCAGCGTCGTCTTGCCGACACCGTTGTCACCTATTATGCAGACTCTCTCGCCTTTTCTCAGATCCATTGAGACTCCGCGGAACAGCTGCCTGCTTCCGTAGCTCTTGGCAAGATCTTCTGCCGTGATGACTTCGCCTCCGCTCTTGAAATCCGCGTCGAAGTTCAGCTTCATCCTGGTCTGAGCCTGTTCCGGCTTCTCCAGCAGCTCGACATGCGCCAGCCTCTTCTCCCTGGACTTAGCTCTCTTGGTCAGATGCTCTGTCCCATGCTGCTTGAATCTGCGTATTATCTCCTCCTGACGGGCGATCTCGGCTTGCTGCTTCTCATATTCGCGCCTCATAGTCTCGAGGCGTTCAGCTTTTCTGATCAGGAATTCCGAGTAATTACCTGTATAGGCTGTCAGCGTCCCGCCGCTCATGTCGAATATCCGGTTAACTATCTTGTCTAGGAAATACCTGTCATGAGATACGACGAGCAAAGTTCCCTGATAGCTCTTCAGATATGTCTCGAGCCAGTCGAGCATGCGAAGATCCAGATGGTTGGTCGGCTCGTCCAGCATCAGTATGTCCGGCTTTCTCAGCAGCATGCAGGAAAGCGCCAGTCTTGTCCTCTCTCCTCCCGACAGCACGCCTGTCTTCTTGTTCTGCGACGTCTCATCGAAGCCCATATGTCTGAGTACTGCCGACAGCTCGCTCTTATAAGTCAGGCCGCCCTTCTTCTCATATTCCTCAATGAGTTCAGTATAACGCGAGAGGTTCTTGTCAAAGTCCCTGCTCTCATGATCGGAGATCAGCACCTGAAGATCATCGATTTCCTTCTCCATCGAGTAAAAGTGCTCGAAAGTCTTCTGTGCCTCTTCGATAACCGTACCGCCTGAGAAGAAGATGTTGTTCTGCCTCAGGTAGCCGACTGTCATATCGCTCCTGATATATATATTCCCGGACGACGGTTCCGTTACTCCGGCGATCATATTGAGGAGGGTGGTCTTGCCGCAGCCGTTAGCCCCGACAATACCTATCCTGTCACCTTTGTTCACACCAAACGAGACATCTTCCGTAATGATGTCTGTTCCGTAATTCTTACTGATGTCTTTACCCGACATTACGAGCATATGGTGTGTTCTCCCTTGATCCGGTCTTATGTCTCCGCAGGATCACATATATGACCCTGCAGTCTTTCATTTATCTTTATTTCAGAATTCCAGCGCAGGTACCGCGTCCAGATCATATCCGGAAACTTCTCCTGCCTGATATGCATAATATGCGGCCGAAGCGATCATAGCTCCGTTGTCTGTACAGAGGATAGGGCTCGGTCTCAGAACAGCGATACCGTTCGCCTCTGCTTTCTCCGAGATGAGCTCTCTGAGTCTGGTGTTCGAAGCGACTCCGCCTGCCATGACGATCCTCTTCTGTCCGTATCCCAGCGCAGCTCTTATGGCTTTCTCAGCGATGACTTCAACAACAGCTTCCTGGAAGCTCGCCGCTACATCATCAACATTGATCTCTCTCCCGGCCTGTCTCTCGCTGTTGAGATAATTAAGAGCCTGGGTCTTGAGTCCAGAGAAGCTGAAATCATAACTGCCCGGCTCCAGCCACACTCTCTTGAAATCTATAGCGTCCCTCCTGCCGCTGCGGGCAGCTTTGTCTATCTTAGGTCCGCCCGGATAACCGAGGCCGATGACCCTCGCGACCTTATCGAACGCCTCTCCTGCAGCATCGTCTCTCGTGCTGCCGAGCTTCTCGCATCTGTTGTATTCAGGGACATTGACGATATTAGTATGTCCTCCGGATACTACCAGAGCCATGAACGGCGGCTCGAGCTCATGGTGCTCCAGATAATTAGCAGCTATATGCCCGTGCATATGGTTCACCCCTACCAGCGGGATATCGCATGCATAAGCGATGCTCTTGGCTGCTGCCACGCCGATAAGCAGCGCCCCGACAAGACCCGGTCCGTAAGTGACACCGATCAGATCTATGTCTTTGATCGTCACACCGGCTTCCTTAAGAGCCTGAGCTATGACATCGTTAATGTTCTCAAGATGTCTCCTCGAAGCGATCTCCGGCACGACTCCCCCGAATTGTGTATGTATGCTGATCTGAGAGCTGATCACATTGCTGAGGACATTCCGCCCGTCTGCAACAACAGATGCAGCAGTCTCATCACAGCTGGTTTCTATTCCGAGTGTAAGATGTTTTCCGTCTTTCATTTACTATCTATGTATCTTTCTAAGCGAGTACCAGTTCCATCAGTACCGCGTCTTCTCCGTCTTCATAATATGCCTGCCTGACAGCGACATCGTTGAACCCCATGCTGCGATACAGGCCGTTCGCCTCTTCATTGCCCGACCTGACCTCAAGGGTGATGCAGTCACAGCAGTTTTCCCTGCAGTAGCCGATGATATGCTCCATCAGTTTCCTGCCGATATGCATCCTCCTGTAAAGCGGCGCTACCGCTATATTATACAGCTGACCTTCGCCTCCTGCCACCATTACATCCGCATATCCTGCTGCTTTATCTTCGAGAACTGCAACCGCAACGTACGCCCTGTCGTTCTCGGCAACATCAGCTCTTATCTGAGCTTCAGTCCAAGGCGAGTCGAAGCAGGCTCGTTCTATTTCGGCGAGCGCGGGCACGTCAGCCTCTGCTGCCATTCTTATCTCTACGTCTCCGGGACCGCCCTTCATTCGTTCCGTCATACCTGCTTCCTGTTTATTTCAGTTTTCTTATCTTGTCACTCAAGGTGCCTGACTTGAGTCTCTGTTCAGCCTCAGACAGCCTCATGTATTCCGGCAGCAGTTCATCATATGACGATGTCCTGCCGGCCTCGGCATGCCGCATAGCGATTCGCGCTACACTGGATGCGTCCTGATAGCGGATGCTCTCATCTGCCAGTATGTATGATCCTTCAGGCAAAGTGTCTCTGATGATATCGCCGTACGCGTCTATTCCGTCGCCGGTGAAGAACACCTTGGCACCGCCACGCTCTGATGAAGCTGTTTTCAGGATGTCCAGAAGTTCTTCGATCATGTACTGGCGCTCTTCATACAGTTCAGTCAGCGATGTGACTCCCGCATCCTCGGCGAACACCTTCTCCCAGACAGCCGCGTAGGTCTGGTGTCTCCTTGCATTGATCACCGCGGCAACGAGATCCGCACCTAAACGGTCTGCTTCCTCGAGGACCCTGTTAGCCATTCCCTCAAGAGATGATACACCGATACAAGGTATATCCAGCATCTGCGAGAGCGTCCTCGCCGTAGTCACTCCGATCCTGATCCCGGTGAACGATCCCGGTCCGGCCGAAGCTGCGACATGTGTCAGATCTGACTTCTTTATTCCGGCAAGCCTGATCGCTTCATCGCTGATAGTGATGATGTCTTTAAGGTGATTCATTTCCGCGGAAGATGCAGAAGTGAACACTTCACCCCTGTCATTGATCACTGCAGCAGAGCCGTATTTTCCTGTTGTTTCGAGTGCGAGTATATTCATTTCTTTCTGTTGCTTCAAATCCATA
>SVCR01000050.1 GCA_015058265.1 Clostridiales bacterium | reverse complement strand
ATCCAGGACGGAACATTCGCCGGCAGATGGATCGCAGAGAACAAGAACGGCCGTACATTCTTCAACTCCAAGAGAAACCAGCTGGCAAAGCACCAGATGGAGATCGTAGGAAAAGAGCTGCGTGAGCAGATGCTGTGGAAGGATGACAACGATCTGGACAAAGCTTCCAATTAATAGCTGATTAATATCTGACTGTCTGCCTGATGATCTGACAAGGGTCATCAGGACAGACTGTTCTGTAAGCAAAACTGAGGTGAAACAAGATATGAATTCTGATCAGGTCAAGAAAGGTGTTGATCGCGCGCCGAACAGAAGTCTTCTGTATGCGCTCGGTCTTACTGAAGAGGAGATGTCACGCCCTCTGATAGGCGTAGTCAGCTCATATAACGAGATAGTTCCGGGACATATGCATCTGGATAAGATCGCTGAGGCGGTCAAAGCCGGAGTCCGTGCAGCCGGAGGCACACCTGTGCTCTTCCCGGCGATCGCAGTCTGCGATGGCATAGCCATGGGACATGTCGGTATGAAGTATTCACTGGTCACCCGTGATCTTATCGCGGACTCGACCGAAGCAATGGCCATTGCTCATCAGTTTGACGGGCTGGTAATGGTACCGAACTGCGACAAGAATGTGCCGGGGCTTCTCATGGCAGCAGCCAGGATCAACGTTCCGACAATATTCTGCGCCGGCGGCCCTATGCTGGCCGGCCGTCTTCCTGACGGAAGACGCACCTGCCTCTCACACATGTTCGAGGCAGTCGGCGCCTACCACGCGCACACACTCGACGAGGATGGCGTACAGACATATGTTGAGAAAGCATGTCCGTCATGCGGATCATGCTCCGGCATGTATACGGCTAACTCCATGAACTGTCTGACCGAAGCGATCGGAATGGCTTTGCCGGGCAACGGCACGATACCTGCGCCGTTTTCCGCAAGGATCCGCCTGGCCAAAGCAACAGGAATGCAGATCATGAAGCTGGTCGAGAAGGATATAAGGCCTTCAGACATCATGACCAAGGCGGCATTCCACAATGCCGAGACAGTTGACATGGCTCTCGGCTGCTCAACCAATACCATGCTGCATCTCCCTGCTATCGCTCACGAAGCACATGTCAGCATCGACTTTGACATGGCTAACGAGATCAGCAGCAAGACTCCTAATCTCTGCCATCTGGCTCCTGCCGGAGATACATTCATGGAAGATCTCGAAGAGGCAGGCGGAGTATATGCAGTGATCAAGGAGCTGACCAAGGGAGGTCTCATCGACACGTCTGTCATGACAGTGACGACCAGGACGATGGGAGAGAATATAGAGAAATCTCAGAACCTCAATAAAGAGGTCATCAGACCATATGAGGATCCTTTCATGAAGACTGGCGGCATAGCTGTTCTGAAGGGAAATCTCGCACCGGACGGATGCGTAGTCAAGCAATCCGCAGTAGCTCCTGCAATGATGAGCCATGAAGGACCTGCAAGAGTATTCGACTCCGAAGATGACGCTATCAAGGTCATCTATGAGGGCGGCATCAATCCGGGTGATGTAGTGGTGATCCGCTATGAAGGACCTAAGGGAGGTCCGGGAATGCGCGAAATGCTCAACCCTACATCTGCGATAGTAGGTATGGGGCTCGGCGAATCAGTAGCTCTGATCACAGACGGAAGATTCTCAGGCGCTACGAGAGGCGCTTCGATAGGACATGTTAGTCCTGAAGCAGCTGCGGGAGGAAATATTGCCCTTGTTCACGAGGGAGATATGATCGCGATCGACATAGAAGCTCACACAATAGAACTCAAGGTGTCGGACGAAGAGCTCGCTGCAAGAAAGGCGGCTTGGGTATGTCCTGAGCCTAAGATCAAGACCGGATACCTTGCGCGTTATGCCAAACTGGTATCATCGGCAGACAAGGGAGCTATCCTGGAATAGGAAGGCCGGATCAAATACTGATCGACAGATGACCGCCGCGGCAGGCGGCTTTGCGCAGGCGAATGTTATCACTGCATTATAAAACAGGTAAGGGTAAACAACATGGACCAGGTTAAAATTTTCGATACGACATTGAGAGACGGAGAACAGTCTCCGGGCTGCAGCATGAACCTCAGAGAGAAGATCGAGGTCGCGCGCTGCCTTGAGAAGCTGAAGGTAGACATCATAGAAGCCGGCTTTGCCATTGCATCGCCGGGGGACTTCGAGTCTGTCAAGACCATATCCGAGACGATCAAGGACTGCACGATCGCTTCTCTTGCGCGTTCGACGGTCAAAGACATCGATACAGCATGGGAAGCAGTTAAGGGAGCGGTCGATCCGAGGATACATGTTTTCATTGCGACATCTCCTCTCCATATGGAGTACAAGCTGAAGATGAAGCCGGAGCAGGTGCTGGAGCAGGCGGGCAAAATGGTCGCCTACGCCAAGAAATACTGCTCGGATATCGAATTCTCGGCAGAAGACGCTACACGCAGTAACATCGACTTCCTCAAGCAGGTCGTTGAAGTCGCGATCGCAAACGGAGCGACGACGATCAATCTGCCGGATACTGTCGGCTATACGACCCCGGAAGAGATGAGATATCTGATCTCAGAGATCAAGAACAACGTCAGGGGCGCAGAGAAGGTCATCTTCTCTGTTCATTGTCACAACGATCTCGGAATGGCAACTGCTAACTCACTGGCAGGAGTTGCCGGAGGAGCAAGGCAGATAGAATGCACCATCAATGGTCTCGGCGAGAGAGCCGGAAACACTTCACTCGAGGAGATCGTAATGGCGCTTCGCACCAGGCAGGATCTCTCGCAGGTCGATACAAGAATCGACACCACCCAGATCCACCGTGCCAGCAGCACAGTATACAACATCATCGGCCAGACAGCTCCGCTGAACAAGCCTATCGTGGGCAAGAACGCATTCGCCCATGAATCCGGCATCCATCAGCACGGAGTACTGGCTAATAAGAAGACTTATGAGATCATGACACCGGAGACTGTCGGCATCAGAGTCAACAACCTCGTGCTGGGCAAGCACTCCGGACGTCATGCTGTCGCTTCCAGACTTGAAGAACTCGGCTATACGCTCAGCAAGGAAGAGCTGGATCGTTGTTTCGAGGAATTCAAAATAGTCTGCGATAAGAAGAAGAACATAACCGACGCTGACCTTGAGGCTATCGTCAACCACAACACTCAGGATCTGTACACAGATACCGAGGAAGGCTACAAGCTCGACTGGTTCCAGCTGTCAACAAGCAATTTCACAACCGCCACCTGCACGGTCAGCCTGATAAAGGATGACGAGAAGGCACAGGATGTAGCTCTCGGAGACGGTCCTATCGATGCCGCGTATAATGCGATCGATGCGATCATTCAGCCTTCAGAGCATTCCTTCGATATATTCAACATCCATTCGATATCAGAAGGAAAAGACACCCTGGGAGATGTTACGGTCAAAGTCAACGCGTACGGCAGGACATTCACAGGCCGCGGACTTTCGACAGACATCATGGAGGCGAGCATCAACGCTTATCTCAAAGCCCTCAACCGCATGCAGGCATATGAGAAAAAGATACAGAAGAGTGATGCTAAGGATGAGGCCAAACCTCGCATAAGAGCTACTGAAGCATAACAGAGGAGACAGCATTATGGGAATGACAATGACTCAGAAAATTCTTGCCGCACATGCCGGGCTTCCGGAGGTGCACGCGGGAGACCTGATAGAGGCTCAGCTCGATATCGTACTCGGTAATGACGTTACGACACCTGTCGCTATCGGTGTATTCGAGGCGAACGGCTTCACCGAGGTGTTCGATCCGGAGAAGATAGTGATCGCTCTCGACCACTATACTCCGTGTAAGGATATAAAATCCGCAGAGCTGTGCGTGACAGCAAGAAACTTTGCGCATAAGCACAACATATCGCATCTGTATGATGTAGGAACTGTCGGGATCGAGCACGCTCTCCTTCCTGAGCAGGGTCTTGTAGGCCCGGGAGACTGCATCATCGGAGCCGATTCACACACTTGTACATACGGCGCTCTGGGAGCATTCTCAACAGGCGTCGGATCAACAGACATGGCAGCCGGAATGGCATCAGGTCTCAACTGGTTCAAGGTGCCTTCTGCTATCAAGGTAGAGCTGACAGGTAAACCGGGACCTTTCGTTTCCGGTAAGGATGTCATACTGCATCTTATAGGAGAGATCGGTGTAGACGGAGCTCTCTATCAGTCTCTGGAATTCACAGGCAGCGGCGTAAGCGAGCTGTCGATGGATGACCGTTTCACGATCGCCAACATGGCTATTGAAGCAGGCGGCAAGAACGGTATATTCCCTGTCGATGATAAGACGATGGAATATGTTCAGGGGAGATTCGGGCGCGAGCCTGTCGTATACACGGCAGATGAAGACGCAGAATATGAGAGAACAGTCGTGATAGACCTCTCTGAGCTGAAACCGACCGTGGCTCTGCCGCATCTTCCTTCTAACACAAAGACAGTCGACGAAGCCGCAGGAATGCCTATCCAGCAGGTAGTCATCGGCTCCTGCACCAACGGCAGGATGTCAGACATGAGAACAGCCGCATCGATCATCAAGGGAAAGAAGATCGCTGACGGCGTGCGCTGCATCGTGATCCCGGCTACTCAGCAGATATACATGGACTGCCTCAAAGAAGGTATCATCGAGACCTTCATCGAAGCGGGATGTGCCGTATCCGCGCCTACTTGCGGACCGTGTCTCGGCGGACACATGGGCGTCATGGCTGCCGGAGAGAGAGCGGTCGCGACGACTAACAGAAACTTTGTCGGAAGAATGGGACACACAGAGAGTGAAGTGATATTGGCGAGCCCTGCGGTCGCAGCGGCTTCGGCTATAGCGGGCTGCATCGCGGCTCCGCAGGAATAGAGGGAGGTGCAGGCATGATCAGAGGCAAAGCATGGAAATTCGGCAACAATGTTGACACTGACGTTATCATACCGGCTCGTTACCTCAATGCACCGGAACCGTCAGAGCTGGCTAAGCACTGCATGGAGGACATTGACGCGTCCTTCGCGGGAACAGTTCAGAACGGGGATATCATGATAGGCGGATGGAATTTCGGATGCGGTTCATCGAGAGAACACGCACCGGTCGCGATCCAGGCAAGCGGCGTATCCTGCGTGATAGCAGCCAGCTTTGCGCGTATCTTCTACCGCAACTCGATCAATATAGGCTTTCCTATTCTCGAGTGCCCGGAGGCGTCCGAAGCCATCAGCGCCGGAGATATCGTTTCGGTGGACACTAAGACAGGAATAATAACTGATGAGACGACCGGCGAGACCTTTGAGGCTAAGCCGTTCCCGCCGTTCATAGAGAAGATCATCGAGAAGGGCGGATTACTCCCATACCTTGCAGAGAAACAGAGGTAATCAGATATGAAATTCAATATCGCTGTTGTGCCGGGCGATGGTATCGGCCCGGAGATCACAGATGCAGCCATCAGAGCAATGAAAATAGTCGGCGGTAAATACGGGCATGAGTTTTGCTTTACTGAATATGCCGCCGGAGGGAATGCCATAGACAAATACGGTATCCCGCTGCCTCAGGAGACAGTGGACGGATGTCTTGCGAGCGACAGTGTCCTGCTCGGCGCTGTCGGAGGACCGAAGTGGGACAGCGTGCCTAACAACATGCGCCCTGAGAAAGCGCTCCTCGGACTTCGCAAAGCTCTGGGACTTTATACCAACCTGAGACCGGCTAAGATCCAGCCGGCTCTGGCAGAAGCCTGCGTATTAAGACCGGATATCGCGGCCAAGGGCTTTGACCTGATGATAGTCAGGGAGCTGACGGGCGGCATATATTTCGGCGAACGCGGCAGGAATGAGGCAGGAGACGCAGCTTTCGATACAGAGGCATACAGCGTTGCGGAGATAGAAAGAGTCGCAAGGAGAGCTTTCGAGACCGCTCGCAGACGCAGAGGCCACCTGACCAGTGTGGATAAAGCCAATGTACTCGAGACCTCCAGACTGTGGAGGGAGACTGTTCACCGTTTAGGCGAGACGGAATATCCGGATGTCAGACTCGATGACATGTACGTTGATAATGCGGCAATGCAGATAATCAGAGATCCGTCATTCTTCGATGTTATCGTGACCTCGAATATGTTCGGTGACATCCTTTCGGATGAGGCTTCACAGGTCACAGGTTCCATAGGACTGCTGGCGTCGGCTTCACTCGGCGATACATCACGAGGCATGTATGAGCCGATCCACGGCTCTGCGCCGGATATAGCCGGAAAAGACCTTGCCAATCCTATAGCAACTATACTGTCGACAGCGATGATGATGAGATATTCGTTTGATCTTGCTGAAGAAGCGGATTTTGTGGAGAAAGCGGTCGAAACAGTACTGTCTGACGGCTGGCGTACGGCGGACATCAAGGCGCCGGAAGATGAGAGCTGGCTCAAGGGCAGCGAGATGACAGAGAAAATACTGGAGCAGCTCAGCAAATAACATTTGCCGGAGTTAGCATATATATTAAAAGGTGACAATGAAAAGGGAATTACTATTCTATACATCAGAACTCCCGGACTGGGAGCTGACCCTGGATGTCATAAACGGGATCGAAAACAGCGAGGTCGATGCGGCCGATGTGAATGCTTTGGTCAGACGCATAGTGAGCTTTGCCGGGAAATTCGGTCTGGCAGGTGATCTGTGGCAGCAATGGCTGACATATATTCTCATGATGCATGAGAATCCATTCACACTTGCATGTGAACGAAGAGGGGTCAGAGCGGACTCAACGATCACGGAGCTTGCAGCCGGTGATCTCGGATGCTTCAGGGATCTGTTCAAAGCCGATCTCTCAGACGAGGGCGCAGATGCGGGGAGCGCGCATGCCGCAGAGATCCTGCGCGCAATGACTGACTACCGTCCGCCGTACGGATCCGTGACAGAAAGAGGACCGGGAGCGGCCATATCGCTTCTCAGCGAAAGACTGGCTCATGCCGAAGATGTTAAGACATTCAGCCTGATCCTGCAGGATCATTACGAGACTTACGGCGTCGGCATGTACGGTCTGTATCGTGCGTTCAGAGTGGATGAGGGAATATCTGAGCTGAAGCTGGTCCCTGTCGTCGATGATGAAGATGTTACTTTTGATGATCTGATCGGTTATGAGGATCAGAAGAAAACGCTTATAGATAATACTGAGGCATTCGTATCAGGGAATCATGCCAACAATGTTCTCCTTTACGGAGACAGCGGCACCGGCAAATCAACAAGCATCCATGCTCTGATGCATGAGTTCTTCCCACGAGGGATGAGGCTGGTCGAGGTGTCAAAGCAGAACAGACATCTCCTGCCGCAGATACTGTCTCAGATCAAGAAGAGAAATTACAGATTCATAATATTCCTGGATGATCTGTCCTTCGAGGAGAATGAAAGCGATTACAAGGAACTCAAGGCAATGCTCGAAGGAGCACTTGAGACGCGCTCCGACAGAGTCCTGATATACGCGACATCCAACAGGCGCCACCTGATACGTGAGACCTGGAGGGACAGGAACGATATAGAATATCAGGAGGATGTCCATCACTCTGACACTATGGAGGAGAAGCTGTCACTCGCGAGCAGATTCGGCGTGACGATCTACTACTCCAAGCCGGATCCTAAGGAATATCTGAATATAGTAAGGCAGCTTGCTGACAGGAACGGCATAGAACTGAGCTCTCAGGATCTTGATGATATCGCCCGCAGATGGGAACTCCGTCACGGAGGCATGTCCGGGCGTACAGCAAGCCAGCTCATCACATGGCTGAGAGGCGAAGCTGCGAAGAAAACACAAGCGTGATACATGGCGGTCGCCGACCGCCGGAAATAATAAACTGAGGAAGAGGTAAGTAACACAATGGGAACAGATAATAAGCTGTCACTCGACAGGATATATCAGGCAGCATATGCGCTGAAGGAAGTCGCAAGAAAAACAGACCTTATATATTCACCGCATTTCAGCGGGAAGAACGAGGTCTATCTGAAAACAGAAAACCTGCAGGTAACAGGCAGCTTCAAGCTGAGAGGTGCATACTTCAAGATCTGCAGGCTCAGCGATGAAGAGAAGAAGGCCGGCATAGTCGCCTGCAGCGCGGGCAATCATGCTCAGGGCGTAGCGCTGAGTGCTGCCCGTATGGGTATCAAGAGCACTATCTGCATGCCTGACGGCGCTCCTATCAGCAAGGTCGAGGCAACCAAGGCTCACGGGGCAGAAGTCGCTTTGGTCAAAGGCGCATATGATGATGCGTATGCGTATGCGTGCAAGCTGCAGGAAGAGACACATGCGACATTCATCCATCCTTTCGATGATCCTGATGTCATCGCGGGTCAGGGAACAATCGGACTCGAGATACTCGATCAGCTCAAGGATGTCGACGTCATCGTTGTTCCTGTCGGAGGCGGCGGACTCGTATCCGGGATCGCTTTCGCGGCTAAGCACCTTAATCCGAGCATCAAAGTTTACGGTGTGCAGGCCCAGGAGGCGGCAAGCATGGCGGACAGCCTGAAATATGACGAACAGGTCACACTCAGCACTGTCAGCACTTTTGCGGACGGCATCGCAGTCAAGCATCCGGGAGACCTTACGTTCGAACTGATCAGAGAATATGTCGATGATGTAGTCACTGTTTCCGAGGATGAGATCGCGGCAGCTATACTTGCTCTCATCGAGAAACAGAAGCTCATCGCTGAGGGAGCCGGAGCGGTTTCCGTAGCTGCAGTAATGTTCAACAAGATACCGGTCGAGGGGAAGAAGGTAGTATGCCTTGTCTCCGGCGGTAATATCGATGTAAACATCCTCTCACGTGTTATCACCAGAGGACTCGTGACGAGCGGACGCAACACTACACTGCAGATCGCTCTTGAAGACAAACCGGGACAGCTGGTGGACGTTGCGACTATCATCGCATCATGCGGAGCCAATGTCACAGGCGTGCACTACGGACATTCCGATCCGAACACAGCCGTTACGAGCTGTGTGCTGACCCTGG
>SVCR01000049.1 GCA_015058265.1 Clostridiales bacterium | reverse complement strand
CCTTCATAACCGGAACATTGATCAGGAAATCCCAGTCACGCACGCATCTGCATATCTCAAGATCCAGGCCTCCGCAATCCGTGCTTACTCCGGATTCCTTCTGCATGTCTGTGAGCTCTACGCCGTATTCACGCGCCAGCGAATTATAGCCGCAGTAGTCGAACGCCTCTGCAGTCTCATCGCCGACCCATGATCCTTCAGCAACAACTATATTGCGATAGTCTCTCTCCTGCAGGAATTCAATTATCCCCGCGACCACTTCAGGATGTGTAGTCGCACCGAACTTTGCCGGAGAAGGAGTAACGAGATTAGGCTTGATCGCTATTCTCGATCCCTTATCAGGCAGGAGTTCTTCGAGCCCGGCCTGTATCAGGAGGCGCTTTGTCATATCTTTATAGTCCGTTCCGTATGAACGCCATATCTCATTTCTCTTCACTGCTTTGTCCTCTTTCTTTATTCTCTGATAATAATACTATACAGAGATCTTGATTCAAGCTGATTTAGGTCATTCCCGCATTCCCGGCAACTAATGAGAAAAAATGTTAGACCTTCTCATCTATTTGCGTATAATGGTATGTGGCTCTTGCCAAATAATACATGACAGGGCATGAGCAGAACTGATCCAGGGGGGAGGATTCAATTATCTTTATGGGAAATAAGGGCAGGGACATGCACAAGCTCGGTATTCTCGCGAGCATAGCATATTGTACTATCTATGGCTTCAGCTTTCTGGCATCAAGGGTCGCCCTGATGCACACTCAAGCGGATATTCTGTTGGCTGTGAGATTCTCCGCAGCCATGCTTGTAATGCTGCTGATGCTGGTGATCGGGCCTTACAAGATCGATCTCAAAGGCAAACCGGTCGGCAAATTTCTCCTCATGGGACTCTGCCAACCGGTCATCTATTTCCTTGCAGAGA
The DNA here is from genome assembly GCA_015058265.1 of Clostridiales bacterium. The sequence continues at coordinate 8,141 of SVCR01000049.1, read as the reverse complement.
CAAGTGGCATCGAATATACCAATGCTTCCTTCTCCGGACTTATGATATCTCTGATCCCTATTGTTACAGTGCTGCTGTCAGCTGTTTTCCTTAAAGAACGTGTCGCTCTCAGGATCTACGGATGGATCATGTGCTCTGTCGCGGGTGTATTTGTTATCTCAACTGCACAGACGAGCTCCGGCAGCATTCAGGTGCGCGGGATTATTTTCCTCCTGATCGCCGTAACATCTGCTGCAGTCTTCTACCTCATCAGCAGGTCAGTTGCTGATGCATTCACACCGTTCGAGAGAACATTCATCATGATGGTCATGGGCTTTGTCTTCTTCATAGGCAAAGCGATCATCCAGGAAGGTTCAGAATTCATTCCGCTGTTCATAAAGAGCTCATGCGATCCCGGAGTAATGCTGCCTGTCCTGTATCTATCGGTGATTTCATCTGTTGCTGCTTTCCTGCTGCAGAACTTTGCCATCACATATCTGGATATCGCGACTGCTACAGTATTCGAGAATATCATCCCGATCATCTCAGTTGTCGCAGGTGTTCTGATCCTCCATGAGCCGTTCTCTGCTGTACAATTCATCGGGATCGTCCTGATCCTCCTCGGAGTATGGAAGGTCTCGACTGAAGATCGCTGACCAGACTGCTTTATTGATGGGCGATCGCACCTTGCCGTACGCAGACAGCACCCCAAAGCGCGCTATCTGCTCCTGCCGTTTCCTGTGACTTTGGACAAAGCTCTCAGGACCGGAGGCGATACGAGTCCGAGGACGACACCTTTACCGAGGGCTGTGAGCGTTCTGATGAGGATCATCCCCGTTATGATAGTCGGATAGTAATATCCGTACATTTTCGAATCAACATAGATAGCGCCGGTATTAAGAGCGCAGATTATCAGCTCGCAGACTATGAATGTTATAAGTATCTGCTTGCTGCTGTTATTGTAGCCGGACTTCTTTGCGTACCAGCCCGCAAGCCCTCCTACCACGACAAAGGGCAGGATCCACAGAACTGTTGTCGCTGTGATCCCGTAGCTGAGAAGCTGATACAGGAATATCCCGACAGCAGCTACGACCATGCCGTCGACCGGCCCGAACATCAGTGCTGCGAAGATCACAGGAAAATCCTCAAGTGAGATCTTCATGATATTTCCGATCCTGATCGAAACAAAGCCCAGAACCACGACCATAGCCGCCAGCACAGCGTCCATCGTGAGCTGCTGAGTGCGGGTACGGCCACTCCTGCTGGTATAATCATTTCCGGACATAAAAAATCTCCTTCCCGGCATAAGCCTATCCCAAGAACCAAAGAATCAACTATTGCCACAAAGAAGCTATTCTGCGGCAACGGAGGCGGATGAAGCACCGCGGGCATATGCCCTTCGTCTGCAGACAACTTCCCATCCTGCAGCACTTAACGCGCAGCATCCTACTTCGCCAATTATGTCAGACAACGAACCCATATTACGGACTCGTTTCTTTGCATACATATTATCAAGTGTGTATACGACCGTCAATAATCAAAATCAGGTTGATTGAGGCCGAAACTGTCTGCTGAAAAGCCCCTGCGACTGTTGTCGCAAGGGCTCTGTATTTGTTGAATATCCTATTTCTTATATGCGTAGTAGTACGCAAACGGGATGACTACTGCTCCGCCTATCAGATTGCCTATCGTTACAGGCAGAAGGTTTCCGATGAAAAATGCTCCCCATGTCACATCCGCTCCGAGGAAGATCCCGAGAGGGATGTATGTCATGTTGGCGACACTATGCTCGAATCCGGCAAATACGAACATCATTATCGGGAACCAGATCGCGAAGATCTTTCCGATCAGCTCCTTGGCTCCGGCCTGCAGCCAGCACGCGAGAACGACAAGAATATTGCAGCCGATACCGCGAAGCACAGCAGCCATGAACGGGATCGATGTCTTGGCCGAAGCAACAGCCATTGCTTTCTCTCCCGCTGCATCCGCGAACAGTCCGGTCTTAGCCAGCAGCAATGCCAGCAGAACTGAACCGATCAGGTTACCGATATAAACGACAACCCAATTCCTGATCATCTTGCCGGCTGTGATCTTCTTGTCCATCAGCGCGAGTGTGAGCAAGTTGTTTCCTGTAAACAGCTCAGCTCCGCACAGAATGACCATCATCAGTCCTACAGGGAAGAGTGCTGCTCCGATGAGCTTCGCGACCATTGACTGGAAAGCATCTCCTCCGGCAGAAGTCGCCAGCACGAACACATCTGCGCCAAACCCTATATAAGCGCCTGCCAGGATTCCCAGCACGAGCATCTTTCCTATTGACAGGTTAGCTTTCTTGATACCGTTATTGATCCATATCTCTGCGATCTCAGCAGGTGAATTGATTCCGTTCATTTTCTTTTCCTTCTCATTCCTTTTAACAATATATCTTTCGCCATTGCAGCGATCCGTATCAACTGCCCGACCATATTATCAACCGGCAACCCTGCAGTCAATCCCCTTAGACCATATTGATCTATTATTTGATCGAGCGCTTTGCCGCTTCGACAACATGCGATACCAGTATGGTCGATGTCACCGTTCCGACTCCGCCCGGCACAGGCGTGATAGCTTTGACCACGGGCTCGACTTCATCGAAAACCACATCTCCCGCGATGCCGTTCTTCTCCTCGTCCCAGTTGATGCCTACATCGATGATCACTTGATCAGGATTGGTGAATTCGGGCTTTACCGAGCCCAGTACGCCCGCTGCCGCGATCAGTATATCTGCCTGACGTGTTATAGAAGGCACATCGACAGTCTTGGTATGGCAATTTACGACAGTCGCGTTCTCATGCATCAGCATCATTCCAAGCGGCCTGCCTACGACGAGCGATCTGCCGATCACAGCCGCTTTCCTGCCGCGCGGATCGATCCCATAGTAGTGAAGGATCTCCATGGCAGCCTGCGCAGTACAAGGCGGAAAGCCGATCCCTGAATTGGTGAACACTCCCGCCAAAGAGCCGTCAGTGCATCCGTCGACATCCTTCTCCGGCGCAAGCATCTGTCTTGCCCTCTCGTTGTCAAGATGATCCGGCAGAGGTCTCATCATCAGGATCCCATGTACCGCGGGATCCACATTCAGCTCTACCAGAGTCCTGTCAAAATCATCCTGGCTTACATCCGCAGGCAGTATCACGTTCCTGACATTGATCCCGACCTTCTCGCTCCTCTTCATAGCGCTTCTCTCGTAGGCGATATCATCCGGTCTCTCTCCTACCCTGAGGATGGCAAGTGTCGGCTCGACCCCTCCTGCCCTGAGTTCTTCTGTTTGTGCACGCAGCTTCTCGGTCAACGCTGCGGCAACAGGAGCTCCTTTCATTATTTGTGCCATTTTCTTCTCCTATCCAAAGGCCCTTCGGCTATCTCAGTTTCCCTGCGACGCGATCGAATACAGCATCGGCCAGTGCATTATACTCGGCGAGCAAAGCATCGGCCTCTTCATTGAGACTATCAGCATAGGCTCTGTCCTTCATCATCTTGGTGTTGATGAACACATTCAGAGATGCCGCATTTATCGCCGCTTTGCAGCACGCCGCAGCACAGCCTGCGTCTGATATCGCCAGCGCGGAGCCTTTTTCGGCAAAATCTCTTATAACATCAAGAGCTCTGCCGCAAGCCCTCATTATATCCATCGGCACCGCTGCTGCGTCCTTCAGAGCTTTCTCCATTATCTCATCGCGGTCCGGCTGATCTTTAGGTATCCTGTACGCAGCCGCGAGAGGCGCAAAAGCTTCGGCGTCCGCATCGACAAGTCTGACGAACTCATCTTTGATAGATTGTGCCTCAGCCATCAGCTCCCTGATATCCTCTTCAACATCCGCGTATTTCTTCTTGCCCGTCGTAAGCTCTCCGACCATATCACCCAGTGCGATACCGACAGCGCCGACCAAAGCCGCAGCTCCGCCGCCTCCCGGCACAGGCGAACTCGAAGCGATCTCATCAACGAATTCCTTTATTGATCTGTCCGCGAACATAATTACCTCATCTTTTCATATATATCAAGAGTCACTTCCGCTGCCCGTCATCTCCGCGAGCACTTCCGTCTCTACTTTTTGAACACTTCCAGACTCTTATCCAGGATCCCGTTCATGTGGGCGATCGCAGTACCGTAGTTCGTCATAGGGATACCCACATCTCCTGCGCATTTGAGCCTGTATTTCATCTCGCGCTCATTCAGCATGCATCCGCCGCAATGAACTATCATTTTATACTTATCCAGGTCCATAGGGAACTCCGTCCCGCTTGTGAATTCAAATCCGATCTCCTTGCCGGAATGCTTCCTGATCCATGCAGGGAGCTTCTCCGTTCCTATATCTCCGCACTGCCTGTGATGAGTGCAGCCCTCGGAGATGAGTATCGTATCGCCATCCTCAAGATCATCGAGTGCGTGCGCTCCTTCGACCAAAGTCCACAGGTCTCCCTTGTATCTCGCGAAGAGTACTGAGAAAGATGTGAAAGGAATGTCTTCCGGTGTCTCCTGTGCGACCCGCTTGAAGACCTGACTGTCTGTAATGACCAGAGCCGGCTTTTTATGTAATGAGTTGAACACTTCCTTGAGTCCGTTCTCCTTGACAACAACTGCCGCGGCATTAGCGTCCAGAATGTCTCTTATCGTCTGCTGCTGAGGGAGGATCAGCCTTCCCTTCGGAGCAGCCTTGTCTATAGGGACTACAAGCACCACAAGGTCGTCCTCGTTTATCAGATCTCCGACGATCTTATGCTCAGGATCTTCCTGAGGAGCGAGTGCGGCTATCTTATCTTTTAACTCATAGATATTAGTGCCCTCTGCAGCGCTGACCCACATGATCCTGGAGTCATCAACGGAATAGTCCTCCTGCTTGTCTGCTCCGGGAGCTACATTCCCGGTGCCCCGGCTCAGATCGTTCCGGAGTGCCTCCGTTACCGCTTCTTTATCTTCAGCTGCATCGCTCTTATTCAGCACGATCATATACGGGATCTTCTTATCTATAATGCGTCTGAGTATCCTTAGATCTTCATCTGTGAACCCGACGCTTCCGTCAACTACCAGAAGAGCTATGTCACTCTTATTCAGCATCTGATAAGCCTTTTTGATCCTAAGCGCGCCGAGTTCTCCCTCATCATCAAGTCCCGGCGTGTCTATCATGACGACCGGACCGAGAGGAAGCAGCTCCATAGCTTTCTGCACCGGATCCGTAGTCGTACCCGCGACATCAGAAACGATTGCGAGGCTTTGCCCTGTAAGTGCGTTTATAATGCTGGACTTGCCGGCATTTCTCCTGCCGAACAGTCCTATATGTACTCTTTCGCCTGAAGGCGTGTTGTTCATGCTCATATCTGTATCTCCTTTGCCTTCCTGTGAAGGCCCCATATGCGAACATTATACAACGATATTATGTATATTAGTGAATTTTTGCTGTATCATGCATTATGATGTATACTCCTATTATTATCGTTTGATGTTGATGGCACGGTTCGCCGCCTGATCGGATGGAGGCGCCGGCATCTGTTACGCAAATGGAGGGCCAATAATGACTAAAGCAGACAAATATCTGGTTGAAGATATACATAATATACTGGATAACGGGTATAAGGATGAGAACCCGCGTCCTAAATACGAGGACGGTACACCGGCTCACACTATCAGTGTCAATCACGTGACCCGCAAGTACGACCTCTCCAAAGGAGAGTTCCCGATCTGCACTCTGCGCAGACAGGCGTGGAAGACAGGTATTCGCGAGATCTTCACGATCTATCAGAATCCGACTAACGTTCTGACAGAGATGGCGGAAATGGGCGTGACCTGGTGGGATCCGTGGGACATCGGCGATGGAACAATAGGCCAGCGCTACGGAGCTACCGTCAAGAGGTATGACCTGATCAACAATCTGATCAATGACATCCGCAAGGATCCTTACGGCAGGCGCAAAGTGGTCTCTCTCTGGCAGGAGACAGATCTTCGCGAGACGCCGGGTTTGGCACCATGCGCTTTTCTGACTATATGGAATGTCCGCGGCGAATACCTCGACATGGTCCTCGTACAGAGGAGCGGAGACATGCTGACAGCTTCAGGCGCAGGCGGGATCAATGAGATCCAGTACGCGGCTCTGCTGATGATGATCGCCCGTGTTACAGGCAAAGAGCCGGGAGTGTTCACACATTTCGTCGCTAATGAGCAGATCTACGACCGGCACATGGATAATGCCGAAGAAATGCTGAGACGAGCCGCTGAACTCGAAGCTGCTGAAAACACCGCTTCAGGATCTGCCAAGCAGGCACCTCAGCTCATTCTCCACAAAGAGCCGGGCTGTGAATTCACCGACATCACGCTGGAAGATTTCGAGATGGTCAACTATGAACCGCTCAAGCCTCAGCTCAAATTCGAACTCGGGATCTAGGCGATCTCTAATTACATTATCAATATAGCCGAAAATAGTAACGGAGGTGCATGCACATGTACCTCCGTTGTTTGTTTTCAGATCATTCTGTTTTCTTCAGATCATTCTTTTCTCTAGAACAGTCCGCTGATGACTCCGTCAGCATCAACGTCGATCCTCTCAGCAGCAGGTGACTTCGGCAGTCCAGGCATCGTCATGATGTCTCCTGTGAGTGCAACGATAAATCCTGCGCCTGCGGAAACCTTGAGGTTGCGAACTGTTACTGTGAAGTCCTTAGGTGCTCCGAGGAGAGAAGCGTCATCTGAGAATGAGTATTGTGTCTTAGCCATGCAGATAGGCATGTTTCCGAATCCCAGAGCTTCGAGCTTAGCCATCTGCTTTCTTGCTCCCGGTGTCAGCTGAACGCCGTCAGCATGATAGATCTTCTTGCAGATCGCTTCGAGCTTCTCTTCGATCGAAAGATCGAGCTCATATGAATAGCGGAAATCATTAGGCTCTTCGCAGAGTCTTACGACCTCTTCAGCGAGTGCCATGCCGCCTTCGCCGCCCTTAGCCCATACTTCGGACAGAGCAACGTTTACTCCGAGTTCTTTGCACTTCTCCTCTACGAGATCAAGCTCTGCCTTGGTATCTGTAGGGAAAGCATTGATAGCAACAACGCAAGGGAGTCCGTAAACGTCCTTGATATTGCTTACGTGCTGGAGCAGATTAGGAAGACCCTTCTCGAGAGCCTCGAGGTTCTCTTCATTGAGGTCTGCTTTGGCAACTCCGCCATGATACTTAAGAGCTCTTACTGTAGCTACCATTACGATAGCATCAGGCTTGAGTCCTGCCATACGGCACTTGATGTCGAGGAACTTCTCAGCTCCGAGGTCAGCAGCAAAGCCTGCCTCTGTAACGACATAGTCACCGATCTTGAGAGCCATTCTTGTAGCTGTGATGGAGTTGCATCCGTGAGCGATGTTCGCGAAAGGTCCGCCGTGAACGAATGCAGGTGTACCTTCGAGTGTCTGAACGAGGTTTGGCTTGAGAGCATCCTTGAGGAGTGCTGCCATAGCGCCCTCTGCCTTGAGGTCATGAGCCGTTACAGGCTTGCCGTCATATGTATATCCAACGATGATGCGTCCGCATCTCTCTTTGAGGTCTGTGATGTCCGAGGAAAGGCAAAGTACTGCCATTACCTCTGATGCAACAGTAATGTCAAAGCCGTCTTCACGAGGAACGCCCTGTGCTTTGCCGCCGAGTCCGTCTACGATGTTCCTGAGCTGACGGTCGTTCATGTCGACTGCTCTTCTCCAGGTTATCTGCTTAGGATCGATGCCGAGCTTGTTACCCTGCTGGATGTGGTTGTCGAGCATTGCAGCCAGAAGATTGTTAGCTGCTCCGATCGCATGGAAGTCTCCGGTAAAGTGAAGGTTGATATCCTCCATAGGAACGACCTGAGCATATCCGCCGCCGGCAGCTCCGCCCTTGATACCGAATACAGGTCCGAGCGAAGGCTCTCTAAGAGCTACGATGGAGTTCTTACCGATCTTACGGAGTCCGTCTGTCAGGCCGACAGAAGTCGTTGTCTTACCCTCGCCTGCAGGAGTAGGAGTGATAGCTGTTACAAGGATCAGCTTTCCGTCTTTCTTATTTTCATTGTCCTTCAGGAAGGAGAAGTCGATCTTAGCCTTGTAGTTGCCGTACTGCTCCAGGTACTTGTCCTCAATACCGGCTACTTTAGCAACTTCAGTCATCTTCTTC
>SVCR01000048.1 GCA_015058265.1 Clostridiales bacterium | reverse complement strand
TATGAACTGATGACAACCAAATTCTCTGACAGGCCTTCTGACACAGCCGGAGAAACGAAGAAGCAGGCAAGACCTGGAAATGTGCTGAAAGCCGGCTTTGATGAATCAAAGGTTGTGATGCCGGAGAAGTATAAAGTTACGACTCTGGGCAAACATGATATCAGAGAACTTGATTATGCAGAGAGGCATGGAAAGGAGTGAATCCGATGGGCAGGAGAGAAAAGATAGCTGTCGCAGCAGCCTTGGCAGGGCTCTTTTTGGTTGCTTTAGGAACTATCTTTGCATGGAAAATATACTGGCAGGATCTGCAGGCACAGATGCTGAAGGAACAGCTTTCAGGTATATACCGCGCAGGTGTTTCTTATGATGATGATATTAACAAGGGCCTTATTTCACTGCATGAGCAGAATCCTGACTGCATATACTGGCTGCGAATCCCGGACACTGATATTGATTATCCGGTCATGTACAGACCTGACAATAAGAATTTTTATCTGGATAGAGACTTCAATGGAGAATATGCCGTGCATGGCAGTCTGTTTATTGACGAAGACTGTGATCCTGAAAGAAGTGACAATCTTATTATCTATGGCCACCATATGCATGATGGCAGTATGTTTGCAGGGCTTGAGGACTATAAGAAAGAAGATTTCTATAAGTCACATAAGTATATAAGACTGGATACGCTGAACGGACGCGAGGATTACGAAGTCATTGCGGCCTTTGCTGTTCCGGTGTATAAGGGAATGGATTTCGAGTACTACGCATTTACAGTAGCACAGGATGAAGCTGAATATGTTGAGTTTGTTTCATAGTGTAAGAAGCATTCATATTATGAGACCGGAGTAAAAGCACATTACGGGCAGCGATTGCTGACACTGTCCACCTGCGAGTATTCACATCGGAATGGCCGAATGGTTATTGTAGCTGTAAGAATGGATGAGGAGAAATCGCATGAGTACTGAAATGAACAGACTGATGCCTGAGATCCAGCCGCGTGCAGAGCCGCAGACAGTATTTAAAAGCTTTTCAGATAATGAGGCGGAAATAGAAGATGCTGCAGCGGAGTCTGCGAAGAAATTCTCAAGGCTTTCATCAAGAGACGGAGTGCTGCAAAACGACAGGAGCATATCTGCATTTAATGCAGATGGAGGATCGAGGTCCAGGTCGGGTAAGAGGCAGAGACCAAGCAGCAGACTGATGGAAGCCGAAGCAACGGAGAACTTTGGTAAGTTCACTCTGGCAGAAGACAGCGGAATGGTTAATAACGGCATGAGTCACAGACGGCAGCGCAGGAGATTTGCTGAGAAAGCAACAGACAGTTATGTGCATGCGCTTCGGCAATCACAATATACTGCTGATGACCGATCAGATGATAATGCCGGCATTACAGCTGCAGACGATTTTGCACAACAGGCTATATATGCTGCAGGTGATATAGCAGACTCAGGATACAACAGATTGCGCATTAGACGAGCCGAGCAGCTCAGACAGAAGGATGGTCTGAGCCAGGGGCTCATTTTTGATGGCAAAGATAAGGCTGAATCTGCAGCTGAAGGAAAAAGCAGCTGGATCAGACGATATTACCACAAGCAGAGATACAAGCGTATGTATGCAGAGAGCAGATATGCAGAAATGAAGGGAAGAGAGGCTTTTGCCGGAAGAGTAAGGACAAGCACAAGGATCAAGGCTGTACTTAGACAGGCATTCGAGTCAAAGAAGCGTGCTTTGCTGGTGCTGGGAATTATTGTTCTCATGGTGCTTCTGATCATGGCTGCGGTATCAAGCTGCGGAGCAACTATACATGGACTGACCAGCTCATTTCTTGCTACGACATATCCTTCAACAGATGAGGATATCCATGCAGTAGAAGAGTACTACGCTTCTATGGAGGCTCAGCTGAATGGACAGATCAGCCGAATGGAATCAGCACATCCGGGGTATGACGAATATCTGTATCAGGTGGATGAGATTTCACATAACCCGTATCATCTGATCTCATATTTTACGACCAAATACGGACAGTTCACCTTTGAACAGGTCAAGTCAGAGCTAGATGAAATATTCCATCAGCAGTACAGCATTTCGACCAGTACAAGTTCACGTGAGGTTACAGAGACAGTCACTCAAATGGTTGAAGGGGAGGAAGTCGAGACAGAGACCACCAAGACAGTTACAAGCTTCAATATCATGATGAGCAATCATGATCTGGATGTTGTGCTGAGATCAAGAATGAATTCCGATGAAAAAGGTCAGTACAAAATACTGAATACTACGTACGGTAACAGAGATTATCTGTTTGATCTTGACAGCCTGACTACCTACAGTCCGCGCGGGCTTGGGCAGACATATCAGATCCCGCCTGAGGCACTGACAGATAAGAGATTTGCCAGAATGATCAAAGAGGCAAATAAGTATCTCGGATATCCGTATGTATGGGGCGGATCATCACCATCGACAAGCTTTGACTGTTCGGGTTTTGTCTGCTGGGTAATCAATCACTGTGGTAATGGCTGGAATATCGGAAGAGTTGATGCAGGAGTGCTTTGCAGGAATTGCTGCGTCAGAGTGTCACCATCAAACGCTAAGCCGGGGGATCTGATCTTCTTTCAACATACTTACAACACATCCGGAGTCAGTCATGTCGGAATATATGTTGGCAACGGCATGATGATCCATTGCGGTAATCCTATTCAGTATACCAGCATCAAGTCGGCGTACTGGCAGCAGCACTTCCTGTGCTACGGCCGGATCAAAGGATAAGGAGGGCGATTCAATATGAACAAGATAAACAGAGAACTGAAACGCGTGATACAGGATGAAAAGAAAATCGAGTCCCAGATCGAAAACCTCACACAAACTCTTGAGGAGCTTGTTGTAAGAAGGCAGCAGCTGTCACGCGAAGCAGTCATCAAAGCATTTGAAAGTAAGAAGCTTGAAAGGGATATGTTCTTCGATGTGGTCGAGGGTATCGCTTCAGGAAAGGTGAATTTTGCTTTTCTTGATGATGACTCCGAAGGTGATGAGGAGGATGCCACAGAGGACTCACCAGAAAATGAATCTACAGATGAACTTGAATCAGATGCGGATATAACAGTTGCGTTGCAAACGGCAATTGCATCTGGCTATGAGGCTATGTATGAGGGAGGCGAGGATGATGCAGAGTAAAAGTATAAACATAAGACTGATCCTTATGATCATAGCGCTTATTCTGTTAGTGACTGCAGGTCCGGTCAGATTTACTTATGCGAATGCTGATCCAGGAGAGAGTGCAAAAGCTACTTCAGAGAGCAAAAACGAAACAAAAGATTCCGCGCAGTCGAAAACCACTGACAACACAAAAAAGGAGAGCGATGACAAAAATGCTGACACTGACGATTCTGACAATAAAGCTGCTGCTGCCAATCCTGCAGACATCATTGAAGAGAATGCAGGAGGAACACATGGCAATGCCTCCCTAGGGGATGCAGTGAAGACATCGGGTCAGATGGATTTCTACACCATACGCACAGCCAATAATCAGACCTACTATCTTGTAGTGGATCACTCCGGAGCTGTGGACAATGTGTATCTGCTTTCTACAATCGATGCCAATGATCTCGAGGATTTTGTAGATTCCGGTGCTGCCAGGAATGGAGGCGTTGTCATGCTTCCGGACAGCAGGAAAGATGCTGATGATACAGTTGTTGAATCTGAAAGCGAAGACAGGCGGGAAAATGAGAAAAAGAAGGATGAATCTCTTGCTCAGAGCAGCAGAACAACAGGACTCATTTCCTTAGCAGTCATACTGGCTGCAGGAGGAATTGGTGCTGCTGTTTACACACGCAGCCGTAAACGGACTAAGGAGATGACTGACTATGAGGGAGATAATCTTGAATACGATGACGGATTACCTACTGCCAGAGATGAAGATTGATAGCAGAGTAATGTACTAAGGAGGCCATGAATATGACATTCAACGAATATATCGATTATGCAAAAACTCACATCCAGGAATTCCTTCCGCCGGAATATATAGGGGCAGAAATCAGGGTAGAAAACATTCAGAAAATGAATGAGCAGTATACAGGGCTTATCGTTAAACCTGAAGGAAGGGAATCTGTCCCTGTAGCGAACCTGGACATGTTTTATGAAAACTATTTGCAGAATGAAGATATTGATAATTCTCTGAGAAATATCAGTAATATGCTGCAGACAGCTATTCCTCCTGAGATAAATGATGCGATTCTGAAGGATTATGATCAGATGAAAGAAAAGCTGTTTGTCAGGCTTTCTCCAGCTGCTGAGTGTGCGGATATTGCTGCAAACTCTCCAAGCAGAACTGAGGGCGATCTGCTTATGACATACCATATCTTTGTGGAAAGTCAGGACGGCGGGTTTATGTCAGCTCGCATCACTAATGAGATTGCTAAAGATCTCGGGTTAGATATGAAACAGCTGCATAAGGATGCACTTGCTAATACAGCTGTGCTGATGCCCGCAAAGGTGCAGTCAATGATGGCGGCGCTTACAGGCATTGATGAAGAAAACCCGGCAATGCTGGTGGTCACTAATGAACTTGGTACATTTGGTGCAGGGGCACTGTTCTGTGAGGGTGTAATGGATCAGGTCGCTGAGAGATTCAACGGGAACTACTTCCTTCTTCCTTCATCTGTGCACGAATGGATCGCTGTACCTGATGACGGGAGATTTGAAATCGCTGATCTTGAGAACATGGTAAGAAGCGCAAACCGCACTGTTGTGGATCCGGCAGACAGACTTTCAGATAATGTGTTCCATTATGATGCACAGGAAAAGCTGTTTGAACGAGCTGATGCATATGAAGCACGTACTGCTGAGAAAGTGGCTGACCGTCCTGTTGAGAGGGGTTCGTTGCTTGGAAAGCTGCAGGATAAAAAAGAGCATCTTGAAATTGGAGAGCAAGCCGGAAAAGGGATACACCGTCAGCCTGGACTGGCTATTTAGAAGAAGGGAGTGTGTCAATCATGTTGATAGAAGCTAATAACACAATCAGATCCAATGCCGCTCAGGCAGCAAGAGAAGCGTACTACAGCAAAGTGCTCGCTGTAATAGCAGTGGACACTGCCGGCAGTGAGGATGATCACGATAATGAGAACAACGAGACAGAGGGTGATGATCAATGTATCTTGTAATTGCAGAGAAACCAAGCGTGGCCAGATTGATCGCTAATGTGATCGGGGCATACAAAGAAGAGGATGGTTATCTGGCTGGCAATGATTGTATTGTCAGCTGGTGCCTTGGCCATCTAGCTGAGTATGAGAACCCTGAATACTATGACGAGAAATATAAGATATGGCGGTTCGAAGATCTTCCGATAATCCCGGAAGAGTGGCGAATGTCCGTATCTCCGGACAAGAAGAAGCAGTATGGAGTTCTGAAGAATCTTCTGACCGGTTCGCATCATCAGATTGAGTATATCGTAAATGCGTGCGATGCAGGACGAGAGGGTGAACTGATTTTTCGCCGTGTATATGAGCTATCTAAGTCGCGTTTACCTGTAAAGAGACTCTGGATTTCTTCTATGGAAGATAAAGCAATACTTGAAGGTTTTGGACATCTCAGAGATAGTACTGAATACGATAATCTGGGTGCCGCTTCAGCCTGCAGGGCTAAATCAGACTGGCTTGTCGGAATGAATGATACCAGAGCACTTACGACCACATACGGCAGAGTGCTAAAGGTTGGCAGGGTGATGACACCGACACTTGCCATGATAGTTGAGCGCGAGCACGCTATTACCGAGTTCAACAAGGAGCAGTATTATCTTGTTCATATCAGAAGAGATGAGTTTAATGCTATTTCCAAGCGCTATATGAGCAAAGGTGAGGCTGATTCTGTTGTGGCTGCTTGTAACGGCAAGGATGCACGCATTGCTGTGATCAAAACAGATCCCAAGACAGAAGCACCGCCTAAGCTTTATGACCTCACATCTTTGCAGCGGGATGCGAATAAGTTCTTCGGTATGACTGCAAGCCAGACACTGGAAGCAGCGCAGAGGCTATATGAAAGTAAGCTGGTAACATATCCGAGAACAGACAGCAAATATCTTACTGAGGATATGGAAGATACTGTGAATAAGGTTCTGCAGATCATGTATGAAGTCTTACCTTTTACGCGGGCAAGGGATTATGCAGAAATACACAGAATCATTAATAATAAGAAGGTTTCTGATCATCATGCAATCATCCCCACTACAGAGGTTGAAAATGCTGATCTGACTAAACTGTCTGATTCAGATAAACGGTTGCTCATGCTGATAGGAACGAGACTACTGAGTGCTACAGATGTAACACACAGATATATTCTTACAAGCGCTCTGATCGACTGCAGCGGCTATTCCTTTGTAGCTCAGGGAAAGCAGATTGATCAGGTAGGATGGAAGGCATATGAGGATGCGCTGAAGAATTATTTCAGGACGGGCGAGTCTGAAGAGGAGACTTCAGAGAAGGATATCAGCAAGTCTTTCCTACCTGAAGCTAAAGAGGGGCAGCTGATTCGCAGTGTGAGTAGTGATATTACTGCACACTGGACACAGCCGCCTAAACACTTTACAGAGGGGACTTTGCTTGCGGCAATGGAGAAAGCGGGTGCAAAAGACATGTCCGGTGATGTAGAGCGTAAAGGCCTCGGCACACCAGCAACCAGAGCAGCGACAATAGAGAAACTTATTTCTGCAAAATATGTAGTAAGAAAAGGTAAGCAGCTCCTGCCTACTGACGAAGGCAAGCTGCTGGTATCGCTTGCCCCTGAATATCTGAAGTCCGCATCGATGACAGCAGAGTGGGAGAACAGGCTGCTAGAGATGGAGCACGGTGATGCTGATCCGGATACATTCATTGATGATGTCACAGCTCAGATCATATATCTGATAGAAGAGCTAAGGAAAGTGCCGGAAGAGGAGCGTTCGAAATATCGCAGCAGGAAATCAGCAGATAAAGAATATATAGGCAAATGTCCGGTATGTGATGCACCGGTATATGAAGGACAGAAATCATTCTACTGCTCAAATAAGGCGTGCAGATTTTGCCTATGGAAGGAAGACAAATACCTGGGACGAATGCAGAAGAAGCTGACAAGACCGATAGCGGAGGCTCTGCTATCAAACGGCAAAGCGCATATAAGCGGATTATACTCACGCAAGAGCGGTAAGCATTTCTCGGCGGATCTTATAATGTCCATCGTAGACGAAAGGCCAAGATTTGCACTGGATTTTCCTGACAGGACGAAGGGAGGAAATGCAGATGACAGGTAGCACATCAGGCAATAACACAGTAAGAGTCAGTGTTACAGTCAGGAATACCGACGAACTGAAAGCAGCTTTTCTGACACTGTTCCGGCAGGTAATGGATGACGAGATGCTGGTGATCAATCTGGAGGAGGCAGAGTATGGCGAGGAAGAAAGCAGACACAGCAATGCTGCAGGACTCAGTGCAGATGTCATTGAATGATTATGAGCTTAGGGAGGTTACAGTAAGACTTGTCATGAAAGAGTCAGCCGGCCTGTACAGTTCGACTCCGATCTGCAGTCCTGAGGACGCAGCTCTGGTGCTGGCTGATGTTATGAAGGAACTGGACCGCGAAATGGTATGTGTTGTTAATATTGACAACAAGCTGAGACCTATCAATTATAATGTTGTGTCCATCGGAAATATTAATTCATCGATTGTGCCGATTCAGAACACGTTCAAGACAGCGATAGGGCAGAATGCTTCAGCAATATTGCTGGCTCACAACCATCCCTAGCGGAGTTGTTGAGCCAAGCTATGATGATATTCAGGTCACAAAAAGAGTTGTAAATGCCGGCAAGCTTCTTGATATACAGGTCATTGATCACCTGATCATAGGAGCCTACAGCGGCGAAATATACAGCTTTAAGGACAAACATCCGGAACTGTTCGAGGGCATGTGGGATCTGTCAGTATTTCCGGAGATAAGCGCAGTGGCAGATTCGAATGAAAAGAAGTCATCTGTGATCGGGAGACTGAATGACAAGAAAGCCGAAAAAGCTGAGAATGAGGTAGTCCTTAATCCACGTCATGTAGAGCTGATCGAGAAATTGCAGACCGCTACTCACCCACATGGCTTTTCCAGACCAAAGAGATCAGAGCCGGAATTGTAATAAGTGTTGTTCTTGAATTATACGTTTCTGTAATACGCAGCCTTGCCTTTGTGGCGGGGCTGCTCTTTAAATGGAGGAATCACAGATGGCAGAAAACAAAGAAGGTAAGTTGAGCTATCAGGAGATAGAAGCCAGACGAAAGGAACGCATAGCTGAAATTACCGGGCAGATAGAGGACGGCTGTCGCAGCGTACTTAATTCTGATTCCTTTCGCACATACATGCAGACCATGGCGAAGTTTCACCGGTATTCGTACAGGAATTCTCTGCTGATATTTATGCAGAAGCCGGACAGTACCATGATTGCTTCATACACGGATTGGCAAAAGAAATTCGGACGCCATGTGAATAAAGGAGAGAAGGGAATCCAAATCATAGCGCCTGCGCCTTACAAAACTACGCGGGAAATTGATAAGAAGGATCCTGCTACAGGGAAGGTGCTGATAGGCAGTGATGGAATGCCGGTCAAAGAGACCAAGGAAATAACTATTCCGAAGTATAAAGCTGTATCTGTCTTTGATTATAGTCAGACTAGCGGACGACCGCTGCCGACACTTGGCATTAAGGAACTGCAGGCGAGCGTAGAGAATTATGACATGTTCCTTGCTGCGATAAAGAACATTTCACCAGTCCCGATAAGGTTTGCTGATATCGAAGGCGGAGCCAAAGGATACTACGACAGAGCAAACAAGGAAATCGTGATACAGGGAGGCATGCCGGAATTACAGACACTCAAAACAGCGGTCCACGAACTCGTTCATTCGCATTTGCATGATGACAGATCTAAGATGCTTACGCCAGACGGACAGCCTAAGGATAAGGGCATTATTGAAACTGAAGCTGAAGGCTGCGCTCTCGTATGCCTGACACATTTTGGCTTTGAAGATGTTGGGGACTATAGCTTTCCGTATCTGGTGAGCTATGCCAGCAGTCCGGATCTGAAGGAGT
>SVCR01000047.1 GCA_015058265.1 Clostridiales bacterium | reverse complement strand
CGGGATAGGTCAGACCTCTGCTGAGAAGGGAGGTGCGGCATGACTTTATCTGCATCCCTCATGGCAGTCAGAGCTCTAATTACATTCGCGCTGGCTGTTCCGGCTCTGTGGCTTACACTCAGATACAACATGCACATGTTCCAGCTCAACGTGTATATGAACGGAGAGCAGAAGGCGTGGCTCAGGAAGAATTCAAGGCTCCAGTGGGTGCTGGTCTTCGCGACAGTGCTGGGCGTTCTGAGACTGATCATCTCGCCGTGGGCGCTTTCACTGAGCCAGTCCGGAGAACTCACCGGCGGCATCATATCCTGGATCGTAGATATCCTGATATGGATCACACTTGCTGTGATCATCGCCGTCTACAGGATAATGAAACAGATGAGCCAGAAGAAAAAGCTCGTCTTTACGGCAAGGGTCAAGAGGATGACGGCGACTATCATCGTTCTGTGCGTCATTCTCAACCTGATCGGATTCCTGATCGGGCGCAGGATCGTACTTCCTTCACCGCTTCCGTACGGCTATCTGCCGATGGGATGGGAGACTGCATACGGCATCATGGGCGGACTGTCTGCGGTCTGCGGGACACTGATGATGTCAGTCGGACTGCAGCTTTGGCTGAACATGCTGGCCAACACGATCAACAAGCCTATCGAGAGCGGAGTGCGCAATTACTATATCAATGACGCAAAGCGCATACTGAAGGGCAGTCCTGAGATGACTGTTATCGGTGTCACGGGCAGCTACGGGAAGACCAGTGTCAAGTTCTTCCTGCAGACTCTCCTGCAGCAGAAATACAGCGTTCTCGTAACGCCGGAGAGCTACAACACGCCGATGGGTGTTGTTATAACCATCAGGAAATACATGAAGCCTTCGCACCAGATATTCATATGCGAGATGGGTGCCAGATACGTGGGCGAGATCAAAGAGATATGCGATATCGTGCATCCTGACCACGGAATGATCACTTCCATAGGACCTCAGCATCTGGATACGTTCGGAAGCCTGGAGAATATCCAGAAGACAAAGTTCGAACTGGCTGATGAGGTGCCGGCGGGAGCGATGGTGTTCCTGAACGGCGACAACACTTACATCAATGATTATCTTGATAAAAACAGCGGCCGTTACGACGGCAAGGATCTGATCTTCTATTACTCTGACGGAGAAGGCAGCGGATACCGCGCTTCCGAGATCTCTGTATCGAGCCTCGGGACCGAGTTCACGGTTACTTCCCCTGACGGTGAGACAGGCAGATTCAGCACGAGACTTATCGGGGCGCATAACGTTATCAACATTATGGGAGCTATCGCCGTAGCCAATACGTTCGGAATATCTCTTCAGGATCTCAGGATCCCGGTAAGAAGACTCAGACCGGCGCCGCACAGGATGGAGATGAAGGATCACGGAGATGTGACGATCATCGATGACGCGTTCAACTCGAATCCGGTCGGATCGAAGGCGGCCGTAGAGACTTTGGCTTTGTTCGAGGGCACCAGGATACTGATCACTCCTGGAATGGTCGAGCTCGGAGCGGACGAAGCTGAATATAACAGGAAATTCGGAACATACGCGGCTGACTGCTGCGACTGGATCCTGCTCGTGGGGAAGAAGCACACAGAGCCTATACTCGAAGGCGCGCTGAGCAAGGGCTTCCCTGAGAACAGATGCGTCGTATTCGACAAGGTCGAGGATGCTATCAGCTATGCATACAAAGTAAAAGGTGAGGGCCACAGGTATATCCTGCTGGAGAACGACCTCCCTGACAACTATTGAAGGTGACAGATATGAAAACCAGAGTTGCTATGATATTCGGTGGCAAGACCGTCGAACATGAAGTGTCGGTCATATCCGGCATACAGGCATGTATGGCTATGGATACCGATAAATACGAAGTCATCCCTGTCTATATGACCAAGGACAATGAGATGTATCTGGGCAGCGGTACGGGAGATATTAAGTCATACAGGGACATTCCTGCTCTGATCAGGAATTCTCAGAGAGTCATAATGGTCAACGATAACGGCAGAGTGATGCTGGTGCCTTATCCTGCAAAGAGGTGGGGCGGCGCTAAGCCGGTTGAGATAGATATCGCTTTTCCGGTCGTGCACGGAACCAATGTTGAGGACGGAGCTCTGCAGGGGTTCCTGAAGACTGTCGGCGTGCCGTTCGTCGGACCTGATGTGACTGCTTCGGCCGTAAGCATGGACAAGTATGTGACCAAAGCCATCCTCAAGGAGGCAGGGATCCCGGTTCTGGACGCAAGGATATATACTCTCGCTGATTACGCGGAGATGGAAAGCATGCTTGATGATGTGGAGGAGCACATCGGATATCCGGTCATCATCAAGCCTGTAAACCTCGGTTCCAGCGTCGGCATAAGCATAGCGAAGAACCGCGGCGAGCTGGTCAATTCGATGGATGACGCTTTCAGGTATGCAACAAGAGTCATGGCGGAGCACGCTATATCCAAGCTCAGAGAGATCAACTGCGCGGTACTCGGAAATGAGAACGAAGCGATCGCTTCGGAGTGCGAGGAGCCGCTCCATACTGATGAGATCCTCAGCTATGAGGACAAATATGTAAATAACGCAGGCGGAAAGGGCGGTAAGACCGGTGGCTCCAAGAGCGGCGGCTCTAAAGGCGCCGGAATGGCCAGCGTAGCGAGGAAGATACCTGCTGAGCTCAGTCCGGAAGAGCGCGAAGAGGTCCGTGACCTCGCTGTGAAGTCCTTTAAGGCGCTCGGATGCTGCGGCGTATCGAGGATAGATTTCATGATAGATGAAGACAACGGGGAGCTTTACTTCAATGAGATCAATCCTATTCCGGGATCGCTGGCTTTCTATCTGTGGGAGCCTGTCGGAGTACCTTATACAGAGCTCCTCGACAGGATGATCCAACTCGCTTTCAGAAGACAGCGCGAAGAAGAAGCGATAACCTTCACATTTGACACGAACATCCTCGCGAATGCGAACCTCGGTGGCAGCAAGGGAAGCAAGCGCTAAAAGGGTAAAGAAAAAATAAGAAATTTTGTTAGCACTCTCGTCAAGAGAGTGCTAAATTTTTGTTTACAAATGTATTCGTTTGTATTATTATAGTTCTCGGAGACAGACCTGAGACGAGGCTCGTCTCTCAACGAGGTCGACTGATGAGAAGATGTCTTAGGAATGAAATTGTTAAAAAATGATACTCTTGGAAGGAGGGTACGCTAATGAATATAGAAAGATATACACAGAGTGCTCAGCAGGTGGTGCTGGACAGCCAGAACATCGCCACTGCTGAGGGCCACCAGATGGTGGACGGTGAACACGTCCATCTCGCTTTGCTCAAGCAGAAAGACGGACTGATCCCGAAACTGCTGACGGACATGGGCGTAGATGTCGCTTTGATCACTGCGGATGTGCAGAGAGAAGTAGACAGGATGCCTAAGGTCACCGGAGCTGCAGACAGGATGTACGGCACGAGAAGGTTCAACAAGATCTTCACAGATGCTGAGACCATCGCGGAGCAGTTCAAGGACGAATACATCAGTGTTGAGCATATCTATCTCTCACTTATCGGAGAGAAGAATACAGCCAGCGGCAAGATATTCGCCAAGTACGGTATCGAGAGAGAGAACTTCCTGCAGGCGCTCGGCAAGGTCAGAGGAAATCAGAGAGTCACAAGCCAGAATCCTGAGGACACTTATGATGTGCTCGCTAAATACGGCAGAGATCTTGTCGAGATGGCAAGGGACGGCAAGCTGGATCCTGTTATCGGAAGAGATGCAGAGATCAGACAGGTCATACAGATCCTGTCCAGAAGGACCAAGAACAATCCTATCATCATCGGCGAGCCGGGCGTAGGTAAGACAGCTATCGTCGAAGGCCTTGCTCAGAGGATAGTCAACGGAGACGTTCCTGAAGGACTTAAGGACAAGACCATCTATGCTCTGGATATGGGTTCTCTTATCGCGGGAGCAAAGTTCAGAGGAGAGTTCGAAGAGAGACTCAAGGCTGTACTGAATGAAGTCGAGAAGTCTTCGGGCAATATCATCATGTTCATCGATGAGATCCACAATATCGTCGGCGCGGGAAGAACTGAAGGCTCCATGGACGCAGGCAACCTGCTCAAGCCAAAGCTCGCGAGAGGCGAACTGCATTGCATAGGCGCTACGACTTTGGACGAGTACAGACAGTACATCGAGAAGGATGCTGCTCTGGAGAGGAGATTCCAGAAGGTCCTTATAGATCCGCCGACGGTAGAGGATACTATTTCCATCCTGAGAGGTCTTAAGGAGAGATTCGAGATCCATCACGGAGTCAGGATCACTGACAGCGCGCTTGTCGCCTGTGCGACATTGAGCGACAGATATATCGGCGACAGATTCCTGCCGGACAAAGCCATCGACCTCATGGACGAGGCGGCGGCAAGGAGCAGGATCGAGATCGACAGCATGCCGACTGAACTGGACAGCATGTCCCGTAAGATAGTTCAGCTTGAGATCGAGAAGCAGGCGCTCAGCAAGGAAGAGGACAAGGGTGCCAAGGCAAGGCTGGAGGCTCTGGACAAAGAACTGGCCGAGCTCAAGTCTCAGAGTGAAGCGCTGAAATCTCAATGGGAGAGCGAGAAGAGCGAGATCCTCGAGGCAAAGGAACTCAAGAAGCGGATCGAAGATATGAAGCTCGAGATCGAGGACGCCAAGAGAGAGTATGACTATGACAAAGCGGCGGCTTTGGAATACGGGGCTCTTCCTGAACTTGAGAACAAGCTTGAGAGCATGAAGGCTGCCGTGCCGGGTGCTGATGATGACAGGCTGATCAAAGAAGAAGTTACTGAAGATGAGATCGCTGAGGTCATCTCCGCATGGACAGGGATCCCGCTCAGTAAGCTCGTCGAGACGGAGAGAGACAAGCTGCTCAGGTTCCCGGATATCCTACACAAGAGAGTCATCGGACAGGATGAGGGAATACAGGCTGTTTCACATGCTATCCTGAGGGCAAGATCGGGTCTGAAAGATGAGAGAAGACCTATCGGATCGTTCATCTTCCTCGGACCTACGGGAGTCGGCAAGACGGAGCTCGCTAAGGCTTTGTCCGAAGCCATGTTCGACAGCGAGAAGAACATGATCCGTATCGACATGTCTGAATACATGGAGAAGCATTCCGTCAGCAGACTTGTAGGAGCGCCTCCGGGGTATGTAGGATATGATGAAGGCGGACAGCTCACCGAGGCTGTACGCAGGAAGCCTTACAGTGTTATACTGTTTGATGAGATCGAAAAAGCTCATCCGGATGTCTTCAACATCCTGCTCCAGCTCCTTGATGACGGCAGGCTGACAGACAATCAGGGCAGAACTGTAGATTTCAAGAATACAATCGTCATCATGACATCGAATATCGGCAGCGATGATCTGCTCGATAACATGAGTGAGGACGGTACTATTTCAGAAGAAGTCAAGGAATCCGTAACAGCACAGCTCAGAGAATACTTCAGACCTGAGTTCCTCAACAGAGTTGATGATATAATCATGTTCAGTCCTCTTACTAAGGACCAGATCAAGGGCATCATTGACCTGCAGCTGGATGATATCCGCAAGAGGCTGGCTGACAGAGAGATCACTCTTACTGTGACAGATGCAGCGCTTGCATTCATAACTGATGAGTCGTATGATCCTCATTACGGAGCGAGACCGGTCAAACGTTATCTGCAGAAGAATGTTGAGACCGAGATCGCCGAAGGTATCATAAGGGGAACTGTAGTCGACGGGCAGGAACTGGTTATAGATTCTGACGGGGAGAAGCTGACATACAGCAGTAAGTAATGTCCGGCAGCGATGCCGGGATGCTGATCAGAAATGATCACGGATCAGAGAAAGGATCGTGGCTATGAAGAAAGTGTTGAGCATTGTGATCGCTTTGATCATCGGGGCAGCACTGATGGCGGGAGGTCTCTTCTATATGCAGATGAAGAGCAAGCCTCATGTCGATTCCAAGGGCTTGATGGAGAGGCTTGAGGAATCATCGGAGCTGACCGTTCAGAAGAATTACTATACAGGGATAGAGAAGTTCAAAGAGGGGACTATACCTCTTATCAATAAGAACGGATTCTCTATGAAATATGAGGCTGAAATTGATGCAGGCTTCAACCTGGAAGAGGTGTCGATAGAAGTGACTGACGATGCAGTTACAGTCACTGTTCCGAGGGCTGAGATCCTGTCTGTCAGCATAGATCCTGATTCGCTGGAATTCTATGATAACAAGACCTCTCTGTTCAAAACAGACCGCAAGGAAGCTACCAAGAAAGCACTTCAGGAGGCCAAGAAAGCTGCAATGAAGAATGCTGAGAAGAAGGGCTTGCTCGAAGCGGCTGACGAGAGAGCGGAGGTCATATTCAAAGGCATTCTCGCGGACGGAGTAGGTGACCGCGAGATAATCGTTAAGTTCGCGGGTGAGAAGGCGGATACTGCCGCAGCGGCTGAAGGAGACAGCGAAGCAGAAGCAGAAACCGAAGAAGCTGCTCCGGATGCGGCGGGAGATGAGGCAGTGTCCGGTGATGCAGCCGAAGAAACTGCAGAAGAGGCTGAATGAACGATAAACAGAACAGCGCAGTAGAGAATCTTAAGAGAAGAGATCATTTCAAGTATGCTCTTGTATTGGAGGGCGTCCTTATCGGGCTGATAACGGGCGCCCTTGTTTCCGTATTCAGGCTTATGCTGACCGGCGCCGATTCACTGAGGGGGATCATGGCCGGCGCAGCGGCACGGGGAGGGCTGTATGCCTGCATCCCGGCTGCTGTTATGCTGGTCCTCATACTGATCATCACTTTCCTGCTGGACAGGGAGCCGGAGATCGCGGGATCAGGCATACCGCAGGTAGAAGCTGAACTGAGAGGGCAGAAGGACATGTGCTGGTGGCGGGTCATAGTCTGCAAGATGACAGGCTGCGCTCTTGCTATCGGCGGCGGTCTGGCACTCGGCCGAGAGGGGCCGAGCATCCAGCTCGGCGCGATGGTCGGCAAGGGGGTCGCCAGGGCCGGACATCGACTGCTCACGGAGGAACGGCTGCTGATAACATGCGGGGCGGGAGCGGGCCTCTCGGCCGCATTCGGCGCGCCGCTCGCGGGCGCATTGTTCGCGCTCGAAGAACTGCACAGGAACTTCTCTTCAGAAGTCCTGCTCTCAACCATGGCGGCCAGCGCAGCAAGTGAATTCATTGCTGCAAATGTATTCGGACTGACACCGGTATTCGGCTTCAATGTTGAGCACGGGATCCCTCTGAGACACTACTGGGCCGTGATACTGACAGGAATCGCTGTGGGCCTGTTCGGGATCCTTTATAACAAGACGATAGCCTTCATGCAGGACCTTTTCGATCGAGTAGGAAAGTCTGCAGCCCGGGCATCAGAGACTGTGACGCGCAGGCACGCCTTCAATCTCACAGACGCACATCTGAACAAGTTCGGAATAAGAGCTGCCGCAGCCGGCAAGCTGCTGGTCGCTTTCGCATTTGCGTATCTCCTTATATTCATATGTCCTGATGCTCTCGGGAGCGGCAGCGTCCTTGTAGGAGAGATAAGCGCAGGCAAGTTCACGATCGGAGCGCTCGCGGCGCTGCTGATCATCAAATTCCTGTTCTCGACTGCCAGCTTCGGATCGGGATCACCGGGAGGTATATTCCTTCCGTTACTGGTCCTCGGAGCGCTGACTGGAGGGATGATAAGCAGGCTCCTCGGACTAGCGGGCTTCGACCAGCGATACATCACCGCACTTGTAGTAGTAGCTATGGCCGGATATTTCTCAGCGATCGTAAGAGCTCCGGTCACAGGCGTTATACTGATCACAGAGATGACAGGGGACTTTACCTGCCTGCTGCCGCTGGTGCTCTCGGCGCTGATCGCATATCTTATCGCTGAAGCCGCCGGCACCAAGCCTATATATACTCAGCTCCTTGAGCGGAGCCGCAGGAACGCGCGCAGCCAGAGAAGGAGCCTCACCATCAGAGACCGCAAGACTGTAGTAGACGCAGACATACACGTCGGGTCGTATATGGACGGGAAGAGCGTGATGGACTTTGGCCTTCCTGTCGGGACACTCATAGTATCGGTCGTGAGGGATGGTGTAGAGATAATACCTGATGGGCACACCATTCTCAGAGCAGGTGATAAGCTTGAGATACTGATGCGTGAGAAAGATATAACCGATGTCGAGCAGATCATCGAAGAACGCTGCCTGAAAGTAATTAAAAAATAACATGCGGCAGGAGCTTCTCCGGACATTCAACGTCTTATTGAAGCTTTCCCGCAATTGAAAGGAATCGCCTTATGGCAATACACATAGTTCTTGTTGAACCGGAGATACCGCCTAATACAGGGAATATTGCAAGGAGTGCTGCAGCAACAGACAGTGTGCTCCATCTTGTCAAACCGCTTGGGTTCAGTCTGGATGAGAAGAGTCTCAGACGCGCCGGCCTGGATTACTGGCCTTTTGTTAAGCTTGAAATACATGAGAGTCTTGAGGATTTCATGAAGGAGTATGAAGGCCGCAGGATGTGGCTTTCGACCACTAAAGGGTCTAAATACTATACCGAAGCGGACTTTCAGGATGAAGATATGATACTGTTCGGACGCGAGACCGCAGGTCTTCCGCGTGAACTGATCGAGGCTCATAAGGATCACGCCATAAGGATACCTATGAGTAAAGACACCAGATTGAGGTCATTCAACCTTTCGAATGCGGCGAATATAGTGTTGTTTGAAGCCCTGAGGCAACTGGACTTCCCGGGGCTGGAATAGAGCAGCCTGAACTGATCATAAGGGCCTCGGAGCACGTCACAACTGTTTGATCATCATCGGCCTCAGCTTGCGCGTAAGGACAAGCGCGAGGCCGATTTTTATTGCGTCGGGAACGATATACGGAATAACGCACCAGCCCAATGCGGTAACAAGTCCGATTTCTCCTGTTCTGAGAGAATAAACTTCTATGAACCATGCTGTACCGAATGCGTAGCAAACAACCAGTCCGATGACCATGGAGATCCCGAGTGTGATCATGCCTGTGCCGAAAAGCTTTTCAATCAGCCACATCGCAAGAGCTGAGATCAGAAAGCCGGCTATGTATCCGCCTGTCGGACCG
>SVCR01000046.1 GCA_015058265.1 Clostridiales bacterium | reverse complement strand
AACGGTGTTCCTTTTGCGCATTACTGGATGCACAACGGATACATCAACGTAGACGGAAAGAAGATGTCCAAGTCCCTCAATAACTTCTTTACAGTAAGAGACATCAGAAAAGAGTACTCGGGAGACGTGATCAGATTCTTCCTGCTCTCCGGACATTACAGAAGCCCTATCAATTTCTCTGATACACTTATGGAACAGTCCAAGCAGGGATACGACAGGATCGCGACAGCACGTGAGACTCTCGAATTCCTGATGAAGAACGGAACTGATGAGGCCATGCAGGATGAAGCAGGCATGATCTCAAGCCTTGATAAGTACAGAGAGAGATTCATCGAGGTCATGGACGATGATCTGAATACCGCAGATGCTATCTCTGTCATCTTCGATATGGTATCCGAGATCAATCTGGCAGTACGCGGCGGATCATCCAAGACCTACGCTGCGGAAGCTCTCAAGAGAATCGACGAGCTGTGCGATGTGCTCGGGATATTCAGAGCTGCTGAGGAAGAAGAAGGACTCGGAGACGATATCCAGGCTTTGATAGATGAGAGACAGGCTGCCCGCAAGGAGAAGAACTGGGCAAGAGCTGATGAGATAAGAGATCAGCTTGCAGCTATGGGTATCACTCTCAAGGATACTCCGCAGGGCGTTCAGGTCATCAGAAATTAGAAGAGGATAAGCAAATAGTACATGGACCGGCCGGCTATATGCCGGCATGGGCGGATAAACGAAATGAAGCACCTGTGACGGGTGCTTTATTTTGAAAGAGGATTGACGGAGTCAACAGAATGACGAAAAGCGAGATCAACAGAATCAACACAACTACACTGGCATATCTCGGCGATGCGGTCTTTGAAGTAATCGTGAGAGAGAAGATAGTACGCGAGAAGCCGGGCGATGCGGGGAGAGCTCATCATACGGCGGTGAGATATGTGTCCGCTTTCGGTCAGGCGTGCGCGGCCAGGCATATGCTGGCGGAGGGTTTTCTCACTGAAGAAGAGGAGAGCCTCCTGAAGAGGGCGCGCAATCACAGGTCGATGTCCAGACCGAACAACGCTGATCCTCGCGAGTACAAGCTGGCGACAGGATTCGAGGCTTTGATGGGATATCTGTATCTCGCGGATGACAGAGAGCGGCTTCGCGAGATCGCTGCCGAGGCGGTCAGGATAGTGGACGCTGCCGGGAAATAGCAGGAGGACAGCTACATGGTCAGGATCAGACTGTCTGATGATAACAAAGTATTTAATTATCACTTCGAAGGTATACCGTACATTTCTTTCGATACACTCGACAGGCTCGGGGTACCTAATGCATATTCCACAAGATATGAATCATATGATCCGGAAAGCGGCACCGGAAAGACCGGACTCAGATTCGCGGTCATGAAGGACGAAACTCCGGAGGAAGCTTCACCTGTGGTAAGAGCTAACAGAGACCGTCTTGCCAGACAGCTCGGGAGTTCGCTTTCCCGCGAATGTATAACTGATCAGAAGCATACTAACTATGTCCATGTTGCCACTGTATCAGATCTCGGACTGAGTGATAAACCGCTGCACATGCAGTCCGTAGACGGAGTCGTCACGGATATCCCGGATGTGCTGCTGACTGTGTTCGGAGGAGACTGTCCGCCGGTGTATATCGCTGACCCGGTCCGCAAGGCTGTCGGCCTTGTCCATGCCGGATGGAGAGGCACTCTGGGCAGGATACCGCGGGTGGCGATCGCTAATATGGTCGTGAAGTTCGGCTGCGATCCTAAAGACATGTATGCGGCCGTCGGCCCCGGGATATGCAGAGACTGCTATGAGATGGGCGATGAGGTGTATGATTCCTTCGCGGCTGATTGGGGACATGAGGCTGCGGACAGGATATTGTCAAGATATCCGGCCTTTGATAAGGAAGGCAGAGAGATACCGGGAGGCAAGTATCATCTGGACCTCAGAGAAGCCAACCGAATGACATTGCTCGAGGCCGGGATCCCGGAGGAGAACATCTCGGTTTCAAACATATGCACAAAATGCAATGTGGATACATTCTACTCTTACAGAGCCGGCCGCATGGAGAATGAACAGGCTGCTATGATAGTAAACAGATTTGATATATGATATCGCTGACATCTTCTGACAGGAAAGGAGCAGGTATGAATCTTATAGTAGCTGCAGACAGAAACTGGGGTATCGGGAGGGATAACGGACTGCTGGCATCATTGCCGACAGATATGAAATACTTCAAGGAGCACACTATCGGCAAGGTCGTAGTGATGGGGCGCAAGACGCTTGAGTCGATGCCTAACAAGCGCGGCCTGCCGGGCAGGACCAACTATGTCCTGACAGCTAACCCGGATTATGAGGCCGAGAGATGCAAGATAGTTCACTCGGAGTATGAATTGTTCGATGCTATAGCAGACTACGACCCGGATGATGTCTATCTCATCGGAGGAGGTTCTCTCTACAACAGATTCTACAGGTACTGCGATAAGCTGTTTGTTACCAGGATGGATGCAGTCCTGGATGCAGATACTTTCATCACAGACCTGGATGCGGATCCGGATTATGAGATCATTTCTGAGAGTGAACCGATAACTGAAAACGGGATAACGTTCAGATTCGTTGTATATCAGAAGATCAAGGCATAGGTATAGTTGACAGATTCAGATCATTCATGATGATCGGGCAGGAAAAAATGAGCAAGAAAGAAAATAAGAGATTCAAAGACCCTGAGAGAAAGACCGCGCCTAAAAGAGGCGGCAAGAACAGACGTGACTACGGGGATACATATGAATATGACCGCGGACGTAAGGCGGCAGCATCACGCGGAAGAAGACCGCAGGCCGGTGCGAAGGCTCCTTCCGGACGGAGATCTGCAGAGCCTCAGAAGCGCGACAGACGCAGGGTGCTCGGCTTTGACCTGGAAGCGGAACAGGAAAGGGCACAGAACATCGGAACTGACGGGCTTGAAGTGATAGCCGGGAGAAACCCTGTTACAGAGGCCCTCAACGGTGAACGTGATGTGGAAAGAGTTTTCATCGCAGACGGATCAGAGGGCTCTGTATCCAAGATCGTAGCGATCGCAAGAGAGCAGGGCGTCATTGTGGATTTCGTCCCTAAAGAGAAGATAGACGCTATGGCGCCGGGTGCCAAGCATCAGGGAGTCGTTGCCAAAGTCAGCGAATACAGATATTCGGAGATGGAAGATGTGTTCGCGAGAGCAGAGGCAGCCGGAGAAGATCCTTTTATCGTGATCCTCGATGAGGTGACCGATCCTCATAATCTCGGAGCGATAATCCGTACTGCGGAATGTGTCGGAGCTCACGGTGTTGTGATCCCTAAGAGAAGAGCGGCTTCACTGACTCAGACTGTTGCTCTCTCTGCAGCCGGAGCTGTGGAGACCATGCCTGTGGTTCAGGTGACCAATTTGGCCAGAACCATAGACGAGCTCAAATCAAAGGGCGTATGGGTCGGAGCCGCGGATATGGACGGCGAGACCTACTATGAGGCGAATCTTACCGGACCTATCGCGATCGTCATAGGCAATGAGGGAAAAGGTGTAGGAAGACTCGTCAAGGAGAAATGCGACTTTGTGCTGTCGATCCCTATGTACGGCAGTATCAATTCGCTCAATGCATCGAACGCCGCTGCTGTACTGCTGTACGGTATCAGAAGGGCAAGAGCGGGAAAGTGAAAAACCAAAAATACTCTTGACTTTGACTTTACAGACTAGTATATTTATTGAGCGACTTTATGATTTGCTATATCGAAGCGATGGGCGACCGGGCTTCGAGTTTTAGATTGAAAAGACGCAATTTCAAGCGATTTATTCATATAACGGAGGAAACAAATGGCAGCTGGAGTAAGACAGAAAGTTATCCTTGCATGCACAGAGTGCAAGCAGAGAAACTACAATACCATGAAGAACAAGAGAAACAATCCGGACAGGATCGAGCTCATGAAGTATTGCAAGTTCTGCAACAAGGAGACTCTCCACAAGGAGACTAAGTAGTATCACATTACGGAGATATTAAGATGGCTAATAATAACACTAACGGAAGCGATAAGGCCAAGGCAGATCTCGCTAAGGCTGCAGCGCAGTCTTCCGCAAAGAAGCAGAGCCAGAACAAAGGCAAGGGCGGGATCATCGCCTATTTCAGAGGCGTAAGACAGGAACTCCGCAAGGTCGTATGGCCTACAAGAGAAGAACTGACTACAGATACTGTAGTTGTTATCGCATGCGTAGTTTTCTTCGCGCTCGCATTCTGGCTGGTAGATACCGGATTCCTCGCAGCGCTCAAGGGAATCCTGGGAATTACATTATCCTAATCTAAGGAGCATTCTGATGGCAGAAATTGACAACAAGGAAGCAGTAAAGACTACAGTTTCCCCTCTTGAAGGCGAAGGCCTGAGAGGTGACGGAACCGCCAAGTGGTATGTAGTCCACACATATTCCGGCTATGAGAATAAGGTCAAGACCAGCATCGAGAGAATGGTGGAATACCGCGGAATGCAGGATCTCATCCTTGAGGTAGTGATACCGACAGAGGAGAGAGTTGAGATCAGAGACGGAGTAAGAAAGGTCAAGACCCGCAAGCTCTATCCGGGATATGTAGTTATCAAGATGATAGTAAATAATGAGACGTGGTATCTTGTCCGTAACACAGAAGGCGTGACCGGATTCGTAGGACACGGCTCAGATCCGATTCCTCTGACAACGGAAGAGATTGTCAGAATGGGAATCGAGAAGCTCAAGATCGACCTGGATATCGAAGTCGGCGACACAGTCCGCATCATCGGCGGAGTATTCGAAGGACAGCTTGGTATCGTCGAAGCGATCAACCCTGAGAAGCAGATCGTCAAGACAAGAATATCCATGTTCGGAAGAGAAACTCCTGCAGAGATAGAATTCTCACAGGTCAGCAAGCTCAAATAATGATCTTGCATGGGACCGCAAGGTCCTGTTGAAGATACAATATTGAGGTATGAGTCATACCTCAGGAAAGGAGAAGACAATGGCAAAGAAGATCGACGGCTATATCAAGCTTCAGATCCCTGCCGGCGGAGCAACACCTGCACCACCTGTCGGACCTGCACTCGGTCAGAAGAGCGTTAACATCATGGACTTCTGCAAGCAGTTCAACGCTAAGACACAGGATCAGCAGGGAATGATCATTCCTGTAGTAATCACAGTATATACAGACAGATCATTCACTTTCGTTTGCAAGACACCTCCTGCTGCAGTTCTTATCAAGAAAGCAGCCGGTATCGAGCATGCATCCGGAACACCTAACAAGACTAAGGTCGCTTCAATCACGCTCGCACAGGCAGAAGAGATCGCTAAGACTAAGATGCCGGATCTCAATGCAGCATCCCTCGAGGCAGCAGTAGACATGATCAAGGGAACAGCTCGCAGCATGGGAGTTACGGTAGTTGAGTAATTGAGTGGGAGGCTTAGTGCCGTTAGTACCACAAGGAGGAAAAATGAAAAGATCAAAGAGATACGCAGAGCAGGCTAAGTCTTATGACAAGCACGAGCTCGTAGACGTAACATCTGCAATCAAGCAGATCAAGAGCTTTGAGAATGCAAAGTTCGATGAGACTGTTGAGATGCATTTCCGTCTCGGAGTTGACGGAAGACACGCAGATCAGCAGGTCAGAGGAGCTATGGTTCTTCCTCACGGAACAGGAAAGACCAAGAAAGTCCTCGTATTTGCTAAGGGACCTAAGGCTGAAGAAGCACAGGCTGCCGGAGCAGATTTCGTAGGCGCAGAGGATATGGCAGACAAGATCAGAACTGAGAACTGGTTCGAATTCGACGCAGTAGTCGCTACACCTGATATGATGGGTGTTGTAGGACGTCTCGGTAAGATCCTCGGACCAAGAGGCCTCATGCCTAACCCTAAGTCAGGAACAGTTACAATGGATCTTACTAAGGCTCTTGCTGATATCAAAGCCGGTAAGGTTGAGTACAGACTTGACAAGTCCAACATCATTCACTGCATCATCGGAAAGAAGTCCTTCACAGAAGAGCAGCTGGTTGAGAACGCTAACGCTCTCATTCAGGCTATCGCTAAGGCTAAGCCTGCAGCAGCTAAGGGACAGTATTTCAAGAGTATCAGCATTGCAGCAACAATGAGCCCTGGCGTCAAGGTAAATCCTGCAACTATCTCTCTGTAAGAGACAGAGAACACAACTTAGAATATCCAACCTAAGACAGCGGGTGCGCAAGCTTAATTTCCCGCCGAGGTACAATTATAAATTTTACCCCGGATGTCTGTCCTGCGGCTTACAGCACGTAAGACCGGTTGGAAATCGAGATCCGGGTATTATTATGTACCTTCAAGACACTAAACTTTGGGCGAAGGGATATCGCTCAGGAAAGGAGAACAAATGTCTGAAGCAGCAAAGCAAGCTAAACAGGTGATCATCGACGAGATCAAGGAAAAGTTTGACAATGCTTCATCCGTAGTAGCGGTTGACTACCTCGGACTCACAGTAGAAGAAGCAGACAAGCTGAGAGCAGACCTCCGTAAGGAAGGCGTTAAGTACACAGTATACAAGAACACTCTTATCAAGAGAGCTATCAGCGGA
The DNA here is from genome assembly GCA_015058265.1 of Clostridiales bacterium. The sequence continues at coordinate 2,712 of SVCR01000046.1, read as the reverse complement.
GAAGGCTATGAAGCTTTCGCAGACGCACTCAAGGGATCAACAGCCCTCGCATTCAGCGGTGATGATGTCACAGCAGGCGCAAGAGTGCTCGCTAAGGCCATCAAGGATTTCAAGAAGATGGCATTCAAGGGCGGCGTTGTAGAAGGTCAGGTTTATGACAAGGCAATGATCGAAGAGTTCGCAACGATCCCATCCAAGGATGAACTCATCGCACGTTTCATGGGAAGCATCCAGAGCCCTATGACAAAGCTCGCACTTACCCTCAAGGCTATCGCAGAGAAGGAAGAGGCGTAAGCAGCATCTTTACAACAGATTTTTTACAAAACGGCGGCCTGAGGGCTGCATGAACAGTGTTTAAACAGAAAAAGGAGAAAAATAATGAATAAGGACCAGATCATTGAGGCTCTGAAGAGCATGAGCATCCTCGAGATCAACGAGCTCGTTAAGGCTCTTGAGGAAGAATTCGGCGTTTCTGCAGTAGCAGTAGCAGCACCTGCAGCAGGCGGCGCAGCAGCAGAAGTTGAAGAGAAGACTGATTTCAACGTAATCCTGAAGGAGATCGGCCAGGAGAAGATCAAGGTTATCAAGGCTGTAAGAGAAGCTACAGGACTCGGACTGAAGGAAGCTAAGGCTCTCGTAGACGGAGCACCTGCTCCAATCAAGGAGAACGTTGAGGCTGCAGAAGCTAACGCTCTGAAGGAAGCTCTCGAGGCTGTTGGAGCTGTAGTAGAACTTCAGTAAGTTCCTTCGATATTTCCCGCTCAGCGTTGCTGCTTTTCGGGAATCGAATTCCAAGAATGAACATGACGAAATGCTGACTTATCCCGGCGCGAGGCGAGAGTCGTACGCCTAAACAGGATATGACAGCTGTGAGTCATAAAAATCAAAAGGTACAGAATGACCTTAATCTGAAAAATTGGACCGTGAGATATCGGTTCGAACCACGCAATATAATGAGCCCCGGCTACGAGGCTCATTTCGTGCGTTTATAGGAGTGCTGAAAAGGGGTAATAAAACCAAAAAATCGCCAAAATCAGCCGAAATTATGCATTTTTTCAAGAACAACATTAAGGAGTGAAACATGCCACAACCAATCAAAGTTGGAAGAAAAGAGCGTATGACTTTCGCTAAGATCAACGAAGTTTGTGAGATGCCTAATCTCATCGACGTTCAGACGAAGTCATACAAGTGGTTCATTGAGGAGGGCCTCGGGGAAGTCCTCCAGGATGTATCGCCTATCCGCGATACAACCAATACTCTGAGTCTGGAATTTGCGGATTATCATTTCTCTGACACACCTAAGTATGATCAGGAGGAGTGCAAGGAGAGAGATGCCACTTACGCTGCTTCGCTCACAGTCAAGGTAAGACTGATCAATCGCGATACGGGAGAGATCAAGGAGCAGGATGTATTCATGGGAGATTTCCCTCTCATGACAGAGAAGGGCACTTTCGTTTACAACGGCGCTGAGAGAGCCATCGTTACACAGATGGTTCGTTCGCCGGGACCTTACTTTGACTATTCGACAGACAAATCCAACCAGAAGCTGTTCAGCTCACAGGTCATCCCTAACAGAGGAGCATGGCTCGAGTACGAGACAGACTCCCAGGGCATACTTTACGTAAGAGTTGACAGAACAAGAAAGCAGCCTCTCACATCATTCCTGAGAGCTCTCGGCATCATCGATCCTGACGCGCTCGCGCTCAGCAGCGATGACGATATCAGAGCTATCTTCGGAAACGATGACAGACTTGAGCGCACTCTGGAGAAGGACACTACCAGAAACAGCGCTGAGGGACTGAGAGAACTCTACAGAAGACTGAGACCTGGCGAACCGCCTACAGTTGAGAACGCAAGATCCATGCTGATGGCGCTGCTCTTCGATGAGAGACGTTATGACCTCGCTAAGGTCGGCAGATTCAAGTACAACCGCAAGCTCGGTCTCCACGACAGACTTGTGGATGCTGTTGCCGCAGAGGACGTTATCGATCCTAATACCGGAGCTATCCTTGTTGAGAAGGATGACACTATTTCCAGAGCTATGGCCATGGAGATCGAGGATGCCGGTGTTGAATCCGTAAACGTATACAGCAAGAACGAGGACAGCGACGGTGTTGTGACCAAGGTAATAGGCAACAACTTTGTTGATCCGACTAAGTATGTAGATATCGATCTTACTCCGTACAAGCTGTCGGAGAAGGTCTTCTATCCTGTCCTGATGGATATCATCAACCAGGCAGATGGAGATGAAGACAAGCTGAGAGCCGGCATCGCGTCAAGAAAAAGAGAGCTGAGTCCAAAGCACATCATCCTCGAGGATATCATTGCTTCGATCAGCTATCTCCTCAACCTCAACTGCGGCATCGGTGATACAGATGACATCGACCACCTGAGCAACAGAAGACTCAAGACAGTCGGCGAGCTCCTGCAGAATCAGTGCAGGATCGGCTTTGCGAGGATGGAGAAGACCATCAGAGAGAGAATGACTACTGAGAACTCGACTCCTCAGCAGCTCATCAACATCAGGCCTGTTACTGCAGCTATCAAGGAGTTCTTCGGATCATCCCAGCTGTCACAGTTCATGGACCAGAACAACCCTCTCGCTGAGCTCACACACAAGAGAAGACTTTCCGCTCTCGGACCTGGCGGTCTTTCAAGAGAAAGAGCCGGCATGGAGGTCAGAGACGTACACTACTCGCATTACGGCAGAAT
>SVCR01000045.1 GCA_015058265.1 Clostridiales bacterium | reverse complement strand
GGCGAGGACAAAGTCCGCAGCAGGCTCAACGCAAGTCTGAAGTAAAGAGCCTGCATGTCTCATAAAGTAATACTTTATTACTGAGGAGGATAAATAACGAATGGAACCTATTTTGGTAATCATGGCTGCAGGAATGGGCAGCAGATACGGCGGCAATAAGCAGATCGATCAAATAACCGATCAGGGCGACATCATAATGGACTTCGGTCTTTACGATGCATACCTTGCAGGCTTCAGAAGAGTGTGTTTCATCATCAAGCACGATTTCGAGGACGTCTTCAGAGCGCACATAGAATCCGGAGCCGGCAAGAAATACGAGGTTCACTATGCATTCCAGGAGCTCGACGACCTTCCTGAGGGATATTCTCTTCCTGAGGGCAGAACAAAACCTTGGGGAACAGGTCAGGCTGTACTCTCCGCAAGAGACATCATCGATGCACCTTTCGCAGTTATCAATGCTGACGATTATTATGGCAGAGAAGGCTTCGGCAAGATCTATAAGTTCCTCACCGAGGAAGCAGATGCATCTCACAACTGCATGGTAGGCTTCGAGATCGGCAAAACTCTTTCAGAGAACGGTACTGTATCGAGAGGTATTTGCAAGGCAGAAGGCGGCCTTCTGACCGACATAACAGAACACCTTAAGATAGCACGCGAAGCAGACGGAACTGTCACAGATACGCTTCCTGACGGATCCAAAGTAGTGATCTCCGAAGATTCCCCTGTTTCAATGAATCTGTGGGGATTCGGGGCTGAGTATATGGAGGTCCTGAGAAAAGGCTTCATAGAAGCCCTTGACAGAATAATGGTCGAAAACCCAATGAAGGGCGAGTATTATATCCAGACACCTATCAACAAGCAGATCGCAGAAAAAGCTGCAACATATGCTGTCCTGACATCTGCTGACAGATGGTTCGGTGTAACTTATAAAGAAGACCGTCCGTATGTTGTTGAGGAATTCGCCGCACTCAAAGCCAACGGCACATATCCGCTGAATCTGTGGGACTGATCCGTTAGCAGAGCAGTTCAGACACAGCCAGATCAAATTGTAATTAAAAGCAGATCTGCATCATCCCGGCAAGGGAGATGCAGATCTGTTTTCATTTGGTTTTCATTGCTTATCATTTAATTCCCCGGCAAAACCGTAGTCCGTACTATTGATCGTTTTCTTCTCCGTCGCTGTCTGTCTCCGACTTAACTGCAGTAACATGCATCTTAAGTCCGACCGATTCATCTGCGACATAGACTCCATCAGGAAGATCGTAATCAAGAGTAAAGTCGGTATCCTCAAATACCGTTGAGAGATTGATGGTCTTAGCATCGACGGATGTGATTCCGGCAAGTGTCTGCTCATCACCCTTAATAACTATGGTTGGCGGAGCTGTTATCTGCCTCTCGTAATCATTCGCTGTTTCTCCCATAACATTGGTATTCAGCTTAACTGTCTTCTTGACTCCGACTTTCGCATTAAATGAGATCTCTCCGGGATACATGATCATGTGAGAGATGACATTCCCATCCTTGTCAACTGCATTAAGAGTACGAGAGAAGCTTCTTTCATTACCCGTAAGTTCATTGCTCCTGATGCTTGCAACGGCTCTGTCAACAGCGCTGACCTCAGAGCTGGCTCCCACCACAGTGATAGTAGATGCTGACATTCCGGAAACAATAGGCTCTGTACTCTGATCTTCACCACCCTCATATTCTACTGAGACATTCACTGTCTTGGTATCAGCTTCTTCGACTTTGACGGAAACCGATCTGGCATCGGATTCTGTCACCTGGGTTCCCTCAGGACTGGTTATGCTCAGGCTGACACCGTTATCGCCCTCAACAGCAGCACTTACATCTGCAGTCACAGTTATGTCCGCAGCAGAGATAGACCCTGTCGAGGTTCGCCTCTGTGTAAGTACGACATTGACAGTATCTCTGCTCGACTCAACCACACCAAAACCTTTTGCTGCAAGTTCATCTTCTCCCGTGAAGCGGATAGGGATATCTCTGTATTTTACATCTGTCATCGGCTCATGGTTATATACAACATATGTCCATGCAGCGATAGAGATAAGGAGAGCAAGCATTATATTCAGCATTTTGCGGCTGTTTTCACTCACTTTGCTTCCCTCCTCCCTTCAGGATCCTTGATATGATATCTGTCTCTTCTTTAGAAGGAATATAGATATCCAGAAGCATTTTTTCCAATGTTTTGAGATCGAGGAACCTCCTCAATGTGCCGTTGCGGGCTACGGAGATAGCTCCCGTCTCTTCCGAAACGATTATCACGAAAGCATCGGAAACTTCACTGAGTCCGACACCGGCTCTGTGTCTTGTTCCGAGATTCTTGCCTATACTCGCTCTGTCTGTCAGAGGCAGAACGCAGCTTGATGCGTGAACTCTCGATCCGCGTATGATGACGGAACCGTCATGAAGCGGTGAACCTTCGTAGAACAGATTGCCGAGCAGTCTGACTGATATCTCGGCATCCACAATAACTCCGGTCTCGATGATATCTGTGAGCATAGTCTCACATTCGATAGCCATCAATGCTCCGGTCCTTGTTGATGAGAAGTCATCAACAGCATCGACCAGTTTATGGACGGTAGCATATATCTCTTCTTTGCCTATATCTCGGAATTGCTTTGTCAGCATCCCTCTTCGGCCCAGCTGCTCAAGGACCCTGCGTATCTCAGGCTGGAACAGTATTACCACCGCTATCAGACCGACAGTGATGAGTCTTGTCATCAGCCAGTTCAACAGACTCAGATCAAATACTTCGGACAGCAGAAAAACGCCAACGATAAGCAGCACTCCCCTGAACAACTGCTGTGCTCTGGTCTCCCTGATGAAACCGAACATTTTGTACAGGAGGAACGCAACTATTGCGATATCGATGACATCTGTTATCTTTATGCTCAGCAGAATACTGGTGAGATTTTCTATAAAGTTTGCCATTTCCTGTCCGTGATCTTAATTGACTGTAAAGTATACTTTTTTTCTTATTCTATCGGCAGGAAGAAGCCTGTTATTGCTCTGCTTCTTCGCCGCCTTCGCCTTCTTCTCCCTCAGCATCTTTGACATATACTAATCCGTCATCATCCTCAGCGAGCTCTTTTCCTTCCTTAACAGCCGCGATGAGGGTTCTGGCATTAGTAACGCTGTATTCATCCTGAAGCATTATATAGGCCTGTGCATTTCCTGTCGTATACGTACCCATGGATCCGTTGTCTCCGACAAGAGCATTCTTGTAGATCTTCCAATCAGGGTCTTTAGCTATCTGATACTTGATCAATGATCTGAATTCAGACGAGCTGAAGCTCATACGGAAGTAATCCTTGAGGCTCGAAATGACTTTGTTATAGCTCAGCAGCATAGTCTTGCTGCTTGTCGCTTTTTTGATCATTGCCTCAAATACGGCCTGCTGGTTCTTGACTCTCTGGTTATCTCCTGTGAGGAAAGCTTTTCTTTCTCTGGCGAAAGCAAGTGCCTGCTCGCCGTTCATGTGGTTCATGCCTTCCTTACAAGTCCATGTATCAAGTTTGATAGGTACGAATTCATATTCTGAATATACGTCGACTCCGCCTATAGCGTCGATGAACTTCTCAACTGTAGTGAAGTTGACTTTGACGTAATAATTCATCTTAGTATCGAGGAGTTCCTCCTCTGCACCGATGGTCGTCTCAACACTGTAGAATCCCGTGTGTGTGAGCTTATCCATCGCGTTGTCTTTATCAGGCATATAGATCTGATAGTCTCTCGGTATCGAGGTCATGAGTATGGTCTCAGTCTTAGGATTGACCGTTACGACCATATTGACATCGGATCTTCCCTCTTCTTCATCGATCTTGCCCCAGGCATCTATTCCCGTGATAACCACATTGAACGGATCCCCGGTTATAGACGCTACCCTGTTCTCGTTCTTTACCGAAGTGAAATCAAGGAACGAAAGCGTTCCAAGAGCATATGCTGTGCCTACACCATAACAGCCGATCAGCAGAATAGCGGCCAGTGAAGCAAACACTCTGATCCACCGCCGTATATTCTTCCTGCGCAGATGCATAACTATTATGAGACTCAGCAGTATCAGTATTCCGTAGATAAGAGCAAGGATACGGAACGGCAGTACATCCATGATCGTCAGCGACACTGCAAAAGCTATAGCAGCAATGAGATAAACTATCGAAAGCAGTTTATGACTCATATGCGGCTGCAGATTCTTTTTATTCTTCAGATAATTCTTTGAATAAGTGCTGTGATATCTCTCGTAAGCTTCCTTCTGAGCTTTTCTCAGAGCTGCCTCATCAGCCTGAGTTCTGTGATAGTCCTGCCCTGCAGGAATAGGCACAGGTTCCTCTTCTTTCGCTGCTGACTTTGCAGCTTTGGCAGCTCTGGCAAGTCTGTCTCGCGCGGACTTCCCTGCACTTCCGGATTTTCCTGCCTTCTTGCCCTTGCCTCCGAATAGTGCTGATGGTTTCTGAGAAGCTGAAGCAGAAGCCTTGCGGGCATCAGAAACAGAAGCACTATTCTGTGCTCCCGGTCCGCTGACGCTGCTATGCCTCAGTTCTGCATATCGTCTTAATTCTTCTGATGTTGCTCTGCCTTCTGTGCTGCCGGAAACTGATCTGCTCTGATGATGATCTCCGCTCATTGGCGGAAGAATATCTTTGCTGAGATCAGCCGGCACCTTGTGGCTTGACTGATCTGCCTGTGGTGCCGGCTGATTCAATACCTTGTTCACGGCCTGCGGCTTATGCGTTTCATTAGCGTTGTCTGAAACGGAATGAGCTTTTCCGTCCCTTTCCGGGACATTTTTCTTATAGTTGAATGTCAAAAACTCTTCCGGATCCCAATCCTTTTGGGCCATACTACATCCCCTTTATATATGGTTTCTTCGGCATCTCCCCGGGATGCCTGATCGGTTATCTGTCGGTCTCAATAAGTCCGTATTCTCCGCCTTTACGCTTGTATACTACACTGACTGCGTCAGTATCCATATCAAGGAATACGAAGAAATCGTGGCCAAGCATCTCCATCTGGAGAACTGCTTCCTCTGCGACCATTGGAGAAAGCTCTACCTGCTTTCTTCTTACGATGGTCATATCATCTTCTTCCTCTGCCTCGCGTTCAGGAATGAATTCCAGTTTGAGAGCTTTGTTCTCTTTATATCTTGCCTCAAGCTTACCCTTGAGCTTGGACATCTGGTTAGCGAGCTTGTCAGTAGCCATGTCTACTGCATCATAGATGCTGTCATTGGCCATCTCTGCTCTGAATACATTCTGCTTAGCGTTGATAGTTGCCTCGAATTTAGGCATATCTCTGAGCTTGGATACTACGACATTTGCAGTAACGTCCTCATTGAAGAACTTGTCCAGCTTATTGAGTTTCTTTTCGATATACTTGCTGAGCTTCTCGCTCATAGGATAATTCTTAGCCGAAATCTGGATCTTCATATTCTGGCCCTCCTTAGTCAAAATTTCTTAGAAATTATTATATCATACTCAAGAGTCAAAAAGTGACCGTCAAGTGTAAACCTTAACACAATAGAAGAGACAGAGAGTCTCAACATGTGATATGTGATACACTCTCTGTCTCAGATTTCTTAAATATGCTGTTTATCAGAAGCTCTGTGCAGTACGGTTGATGATCTCGTTCTGCAGTTCCTCATCCAGATTCCTGAAGTAGTCAGAATAGCCTGCTACACGGACGATGAGATCTTTGTAATCATCAGGATGCTTCTGAGCTTCGAGAAGAGTTTCCTTATCGAATACGTTGAACTGGATATGATGTCCGTCCATTGAGAAGTAAGTCCTGATAAGGCTTGCCAGATTGTCAAGTCCTGTCTCACCGGCGATAGCACTCGGTGTGAACTTCTGGTTGAGCAGAGTTCCGCCTGTCGAGCAGTGATCCATCTTTGCGCAAGACTTGATAACAGCTGTAGGTCCGTTTGTATCAGCGAACTTCTCAGGTGAGATACCCTCGGATACCGGCTTGTTGGCGAGTCTGCCGTTAGCAGTAGCTCCGATGACCTCTCCAAAGTAGATATGGCATGTTGTAGGCAGCATATCAACGTGATACTGTCCGCCGCTCATTGTCGGACGGCCAGTTACATCATCTCTGTACAGCTTGAATACTTCCTGCATGATGTCATCAGCATAGTCATCGTCATTGCCGTACTTAGGTGTCTTGTTCTGTACCATGTTGAAGATCTCCTCATGGCCGACATAGTTGTCATCCATAGCGCTGATCAGTTCATCCATGGTGAAGTTCTTCTTGTCAAATACATTGTACTTGATCGCAGAGAGACAGTCTGTAATAGTTCCGATTCCAACGCCCTGGATGTATCTGGTGTTGTATCTTGAACCGCCGTTATTGTAGTCTTTGCCCTTGCTGATGCAGTCGTTGGTAACGATGGACAGACATGGAGCCGGCATGTAGTTAGCATAGAGCTTCTCTATGACGTTGTTGCCGCGAACCTTGACATTTACCATGTGGTGGAGCTGCTTGCTGAATGCGTCCCACAGCTCGTCATATGTCTTAAAGTCTCTCGGATCGCCCGTCTTGAGACCAAGCTGCTTTCCTGACTGATTGTCATAACCGTTATACAGAGTCAGCTGGAAGATCTTAGGGATGTTGAGGTATCCGGTGAGGATATATGCTTCATTACCCCATGACCCGGTCTCAACACATCCGGAGGTGCCGCCCTGTCTTGCATCGTCAAGAGTCTTGCCTGCATTGAGGAGTTCCTGAACGATTTCGTCTGTGTTGTAGAATGCCGGCTGACCCCAGCCTTTTCTTGAGATCTCGCAAGCTCTCTTCAGGAATTTCTGCGGAGTCTTCTTGCTGATCTGAACATTTGAGTTAGGCTGTACCAGTCTCATCTCATCCATGCAGTCGAGGATCAGATAGCTGACAGCGTTGACGCCGTTTGTACCGTCTTCCTTGATACCGCCTGTGTTGATGTTGGCAAAGTCTGTATATGTACCGCTCTCCTTGAGGGTAACGCCTACCTTGACAGGTGCCGGCTGGTTGTTGAACTTGATCCAGAGGCACTCGAGGAGTTCAAGAGCTCTCTCGTCATCCAGGATACCATCCTCAACGTCCTTTTCATAATAAGGGATGAGGTGCTGGTCGAGTCTTCCCGGGCTGAAAGCGTCCCAAGGGTTGAGCTCTGTTGTTACTGCGAGGTGTGTGAACCAGTAGAGCTGGATAGCCTGCCAATATGTCTGCGGCTTGTGAGCAGGCACGACTTCAAGGTTTGCAGCCATCTGCTCGAGTTCTGCTTTGCGTACAGGGTCTGTGCACTTAGCAGCCTCTTCGGTCAGAAGCTCTCTGTATCTCTCGCCGAGGATCATAACTGCATCGCAGTCGATAAGCATAGCCTCAAGCTCGTCCTTCTTCTGAAGAGCTTCAGGATCATTCATGAAATCGAGAGCGTCGATCGCATTCTGGATCTCGATCTTATAATCTGCGTATCCCTTGATGAAAACGTTCTTGCCGCCGCATGTATGTCCCGGACCTCTCTGTTCCATGAACTCAGTAAACATACCTGCTGCATAGCACTCCTTCCACTCATCAGTCATGCTGGCAAGCAGTTTATCTCTCATGGATTTGCCCTTCCAATACGGAATGATGATCTCTTCCTGATCCTTAAGATCCTGCTCAGTAACAGAGTAGTTAACTACTGCTCTGTCATTCATGATATGCATATCCTCGAGAGTATGGCATGTCAGTTCAGGGAAAGTCGGTGAAGACTGTGGGTCTCTGCCCTTCTCACCTACGATCAGTTCACCCTCTCCGAGATAGAGAGTCTTCTTGCTGAAGTACTCTTTGAGAACCAGTGCTCTGAGTACAGGCAGTGATACTTTGTCCTCCCACTCTTTGTACACGTCTGTCTCGATCTTAGCTCTTTCGAGATCGATGTGCGGCTGAGTCTCCATGCTGACCTTTCTCAGCGCTTTGATCCTTGCATTCATTCCGCGTTCTTCCATAGTCTTCCTCCATTATGATAAGGGGTCATCACCCCTCTCAGTGGCAGGGCCGCATCCCATATGCGCCCCGATCTTGGGTAAAAGTTATTAGCCGCCGATCTTTACATTCGCAAATCCGGCTTCATTCCACATCTCGACAAAGCTCTGCATCTCTTCATCCGAAGGTGTCGTGAGAAGCTGTCCCGGATATTCCATTCCGAGCTTCCCGTACTTGTGAGATCCTGTACTGTGATAAGGCAGGAGATTGACCTGAGGCGGTCTTATATCATTGGTCTTAAGAAAATCAATGATATCCTGCATCGCGTCCCAGCTGCCGTTTACTTCTTTGACTACCGGGATCCTGATATATATGCGCGCGCCGGTTCTGGCGAGTTTAACGAGGTTATCAAGGATGACCTTGTTTCCCATTCCCATGTATTCCTTATGGAGATCGTCATCAATGACCTTGACATCATATAGCCATGTGTCCACATAAGGCGCGATCGCTTCGAAATTGCTGTACGGAGCCTGTCCGCAGGTATCGATTGTGACCGATATACCTTCGCGATAAAGTGCTTTGACGACTGCCTGGATATACTCTGTATCCATCGCCATCACTTCCCCTCCGGAAAGTGTCACTCCGCCGCCTGATTCCTCGTAGAACATCTGATCCTGAAGGCAGATCTTCACCAGCTCCTTTACAGAATAGTCCTTTCCGACTATCGTTCTGTAATTCCCCAGGCAGGCATTCTCGCATTTTCCGCAGGTAATGCATTTTGCGCGATCGGTCACTGACTTGCCTTCCGAATTGATAGTGATCGCCTTCTGAGGGCATACAGCAGCGCATCTTCCGCAGCCTGTGCATTTAGGTTCATCGACCTGGAGCTCTTTATTAAAGTTCTGCGTCTCCGGATTGTGACACCAGCGGCACCTCAGATGGCAGCCTTTGAAGAAAACCGTCGTCCTGATGCCGTCACCATCATGTATTGAATACTTCTGAATATTAGTGATCGCGTGCATTTATCATTCCCCAAACTGGTGTGCCGACACATCGGCAGACAGTTTTATACATTATCTATACCAAGTTATAGACCGCAGTCTAATTGATGCAACATTATAATATATTTATTGACAATTCCTTGTCAATAAATATATGCACATATCATCCAACTATTATATGTTTTTTCTGTGAAATGGCAGGCCACTCGACCTGGTCTTTGACCCCACACTTGCCTTTACCCGGTTTCCGGAGGACTTACTTCTAAGATACGCCATGATCACAGCCGCTTCCTGCCTGCTGCTTACGTGGATCCCTTTGCCCGTATCTGGCCTGGACTTTCAACCACGAACATGACCCGTGGCAAATCACTTTGGATTGTAGCACAACGCATCAGCCTTTTACAACATCAGCGC
>SVCR01000044.1:6514-9432 GCA_015058265.1 Clostridiales bacterium | reverse complement strand
CATCCTGTCTGTCTCCTGCAGCTTACAGCCCCTGCGGATAATCCGCATTATTGAGCCTTATCATCTCATGATACGGTACTTCTTCGAACCCGTTCCTTCTGTATGCGGCTATGGCTCCTTCATTTTCCGTTTCCACTTCCAGCCTGTTTACGTAGTCCGGGTACCGGGTCCTGAGATAATCAAGGAATTCCGAGGCAATGCCGCTTCCCCGAAGTTCCTTTTCAAGATATATGTCTTCTATCGATATGCAGCGCCTGCCGAATTCCGTGCTGTAGCTGTGCGCTATCATGGCATAGCCCTTTACATTCCCTTCTCCGTCGGAAAAAACAAAACCTTCCAGATAGGGAGAATCAGACAGGCATTCTTCTATGTCGTTCGCGAAGATCTCTTCGGATCCGTTCGTCATTACAGCATCGGAACTGTAAAACTTTTTCATCATTTCAAGCACATGAGGCTTGTCTTCTGCTGTCATTTTTCTCATCTGATCCGTCGCTCCGCGTTCTTTACGCTTCCCCCCGGTCCTCTCCCGGTCGTTTTCAGTATTGAATATACGAATTCAATTATATCATAAGATTTTTCGATTCATTTAAGGAATCATCGTTATCCTGTACTTGTCAAGGCAACAGACAAACTTCTTCATAACAACCTCTTAAACCTTTCCTGTCAGGGCTGCGATGATATGTCGCAGCCCTTTCAGGCTGGTCAGGCATTCGGTCGATTTCAAATCGCTGACGGAAAACAAAACTCCGCCAGAGCGGAGTCAGCGTTTCCGGACCTGTGCTTTGTGCTGTAGAAAGAGTGCTAATGTTTTTTCGGGCCTTTCCGATTTCGACCATGTCCTGACAGTCTGCTCTTTTATGAATTCTCTGAATCCCGATATTTCTTCACTTTTATCATATACAGCAAGCGCCATATAGTAGGCCTTTTTATCCTCTTCAAAAAGGATCGTCGGGGGCAGCCCGTTTATCATCAGATAGTAATTCATCAGCGTCCGCCCGGTCCGGCCGTTTCCATCAGCAAACGGATGGATCGACTCGAATTTGAGATGAAAATACGATGCCGCTGTAAGTATACCGGTTTCGGGTACGATAGCGATCTCCCCGCATAAGTCCTCGATATCAGCTGCCACATTATCCGGCAGGGAACCGACATTATCACCTGTTACATAGTCATGCAGTTTATACTGCCCGGGTCTCTCCCCCTGCATCCATCTTGTCTCATCATAACAGCCGGACATAAGTATCTTATGTATCTCACGGATCAGTTCAGGCGTTACCGTTTCCATGGCAACTATCTTATCTTTAAGATAATCATAACAGTATTTCTGATTCTGTATCTCAAAAAGCGTTCTGAGTTCGCCTGTATAACCGATGACCCGGCCATTATCAAATATCTCTCTTGTATCGTGATAAGTGGTCTCAGGGTTTTCAATTTTATTGGAGTTGTACGCAAAAAGCACCCTGAAATTATCAAGCGCAGTATCAACATCAGCGGCGGATTTCAGGGGTCTTCTCTTCCATTCTTTAACAATTGTTTCGTATCTGTTTTCGATCATGCGTTAAGTATATCATAAGGAAAAGAGCTTCCGGAAAATTGTTCCGGAAGCTATAAGGACTACCTTATCATCATACTCGACCCAGGATTCTCCGCCGTCAAATAAATGGTTGTACATTGAGAATCTATCCATCGTGTTCTCTTCAGCATTTTCAGCCGGTTACGGGCTCGCTGTTTTGAAAAGCCCACCAAATCGCTCGAAAATCTCCAGCTCGGATGCAGAAGGTCACTACTCATCATCCCACGAAGCTTTCCTGTTCAATCTTTATCCCTGTTTCCAGCATTTTGTCAAACAGGTCCTTTTGTCCGCAGAAAAAAGGATCTTCCTCCATTGTGTTCAGATTCATCCTGTCATGCTCAGTGATTGGTTTTCCCGAGTACCGAAACTGATCGAATGTTGCTATATCCATTTTATATGTTTCGAAAGGTATCCCGGTTCCCTCGCAAAGCGATTTCCAGATCATGAAGCCACCGCAGTCAATGTCTCCGGAATGCATGAAACATGCATCCGGATACGCTTCCGCAAGTTTTTTCAGAAATTCCCTTTTCTTTCTCCCCGCATATCCTCCGATATAGACAACCAGTGCATTCATTCCATTAACAACAGCATTCTGCTGATAATATGATGTCAGATTCTCTATGGTCAGGATGCACTCAGGCGTTATTTCAGGATCAGGCTCCAGCAATTCAAGATCGCGCACCGTGATCCCTATGCCGGTTTCAAGAGCAGGCAGCCCGATGGCAGTAGCCGCATGTCTGCCGCTTACATCAACATGATCACCACCCCCGGTATTACTGACGCGAAAGCCTGCGCAGCCTTTCAAATAGATCCATACGGGATTCCTGTATATCCCGTATAGTTCCATTATCTCATCAGTGCTGATAACTTCATCACTGTCATGAGCGTCATTGACGGCTCCAAACTTTCTTATTACAGATGCCGCTCTGTCAAGTTCCTTCTCTGCGATCTTGGAATCATTGAAAACTGCTGTTGAGAACTGCCTGAGATAAACATCCTGATCATTAGTCAGTATAGCGAGCAGAAATCTGCAAAGTCTCTCCAAGCCGGCAGGATCCTCAACATCAGCAAAAGGCCTGATCCTTTCTCCGCATGCCAGACTGTCCATCAGCCAGTCCAGAAAAGAATCCAGCACACTTATGCCCTCAGCGTACTTCTCACATCCGGCAGCGTCACTGATCTCAGCAGCTTTCTGTTTATATCGGATACATATCGCATACAGCTCTTCTTCCCTCTTCCACCTTGGAGTGCGTCTCAGATACATGTAACAGGCTTCCGCATTATTGATTTCCAGCCCGGCTTTCTCAAGGATATGGCCCCGGGGACCACCCTTCCAGTAAAGCCT
>SVCR01000044.1:0-6504 GCA_015058265.1 Clostridiales bacterium | reverse complement strand
TCATGCAGTGTCTCATATGCACCGGAAGCTGTGTCAAAATAATCGGGAAAACTTCTCCGGTCTATATGGCAGAATACTCCACGACGATGCGCAGCTGTGTTTGCAGCCTGCGGCATTTTATCTCCCTTGCAGGAATCATCGTACTTACGAGCTGTGTAATGCTCCGCAGCATACCCGGTACTCTTTTCGTAACTGTCGAGCAGCTTATTCAGGACTATATTGTCGTATCTCTTCATTATTGCTATACTGTCACTCCCGGCTTATCATTCTTATGCCTTCAGCTTGTCGAATTCCTCTACATAGCTCATATCTCCATCCGCGAGCACCAGCAGTACGCTTTCGACCGAAGGCGCTATGTACTGTATCTTCTCCGGCGGAGCGGCAATGATCGTCTGCAGATTGGATCCTGTCATAAATGACAGGACTCCCGACATGCGGCTGTCATCCATATTATTGAATGCTTCATCCATCATAACGAGCCCTATGGAGTCTCCGCCTATACCGCTGCGGTAAAGCTGCATAAACGATGCTGCGATCGTGATATAGAATGGAGTCTGAGTCTCGCCCCCGCTCTTTTCACGACTGACCTTGGAATAAAACATATAGCTTCCATCATCAAATGTGATGCGGATGTCGTAATCCATATATGTACGATAGTCTGTATATTCTTCAAGTGTCTTTTCACTGCTTTCATCATCCAGAGCCAGCTTCTCAAACAACTCATCGATGGCCTCCCTGTGTGCCTCATTGAATGAACTGTTGAACAGGCTCTCACCGCCAAGGATATTGAAATCGTCCATGATCATATCGTAGAACTTCCTGAGATGTTTTCTCGGCTCGTGCCTGAATTCATATCTTTCATTGCTGAAATGTATGTCGACGAGCGCCCTGTTAAGGCTTTTGAATTCATTCTGTGCCTGTTTGATGTTCTCCTGAAGACGCGCCAGGAACTGTTCGCGGAATTCCTGCTCTGCCTTCTCCCGGGCACTTCTCACCTTCTCCTCGTATTCGAGCAGCTGTGAGTTCTTCAGTTTGTCATATTCGGCGTTGAATTCAGGGAAGCCCTCCATCGAATCTGCAGCCCCGAAGTCATGTGCGGATTTGTATCTGCTCATCGCCTCTGCCATCATCCTTTCAGCCTTCTCCCGTCTGGTGTGGTTGCCCTTCCTCGCGGATTCATAATTCTGGCGATACTTCTCATAGTCATGTTCCGAAGTCTGCTTTATATAGTCTTTTTCACAGTCGGCAGCATCATCTCCGAGCCGGTTATACAGTTCAGTCACGATTTCTTTCTGCCTTATCTGCTTATAAAACAATCTTTCCATCTGTTCTTCAGTATTACGTATCACATTTTCAAGATTTCCAATATTTCTGCTGGTCTCCTTCAGTCTGCTGCTCAGCTCACTCTTCTCGCTTTCCAGAGCTTCGAGCCTGTCCTGCTTCTGGATCATCGTCCTGCTTGCTTTGATCTCCGCAAGCTCTCTGTCGCAGTTTTCCATCTCTGTCTCATGACCGCGCATGGCTTCCAGTGAAGCAAGATTATACCTGACCTCTCTGTCAATATCAGCATTCAGACACTTCGTCATCCTGTCAAGATGAGCCTGCTCGCTCCTGTGGTTCCCAATGCTGATCTCGAGTTTTCTCTTCTCTTCCCTTGCCTGCTCGAGCTGCACCGCAACGGCTCCGGCTCCGATATAAGGCTTTTCGTATATCTTCGGAGAGATCGCGGAAGCGACATGATTCTGATACCTCATGCACTGCCGGGTAATCGCGACCGAATACTGCTTTAGCTCCTGATAGCTTCCGGCACAGTGAACTTTGCCAAGCACCATATTGGCATAGCGTCTGGCCCAGATATTCTTCGATGTCACGCATTCCGCGAGACTTCCTTCCGGCGCTTCATCGTACTCCGAAAGCTTTGCTGTGTTGACAAGACCTACTCCATAGATCTTCTTCTGCTGCCTTAATCTGTCATAGACACTAAGCGCCAGATCGAAGTCCTCCGGTTCCGTGATCAGGTAGAATCTCTGCGTATTCAGATAGCCCTCGACCGCATTGCGCCATGCGGGCTTTGTGATCTCCAGCAATTCGCATAATATCCTGACTTCTCCGGTCCTGCCGACGTTCCTAAGCTGCTCTCTGATCCCCGACTGCAGCATTTCCACCTCAGGGCGATAGACCAGCTTTTTATCTTCAAGCATCCGGATGCGGCTGTTCAGCTCTTTGAGATCGTTATCCAGAGTTCTGATGCTAAGGCTGCATTCAGCACGTCTACGGTTATAGGTATCATAGTGCTCTTTCTTATAATCCTGTACCGCCTGAAGTCCGATATGTACTATTGTCAGATCAGCCAGAGCTGATAAGCCCTTGAGTGCTTTGACATAATCCGCAAGCATACGGATCAGCTCTCCGTCGGCCTGAGCATCAGCCTCGTATTTCAGTTCTGCAATAAGCGATTCTGCACCTGAAGCAGCTTCGTTTGCAGCATCATAGAGTTCGCTGACTCTCAGCTTATCAGCTTCCAGCATATCCTCGAGATTGCGTCTGCGCTTCTCAAGCTCCAGCTTGGCCTGGAATTTCTCATCGTTCTCAAGCTCAAGACGCAGCTGTATAATACTCTCTTGTTTACTTGCAAGGAGTTTATCAAGTTTAGCCTCCTCGCTCTTCAGCTGTCTGATGCTACCCTTCGCCTGCCTGATCGTGTTCTTTGCACCATCATAATCTTCAATCAGAATATCCTGCTCGACCCTCGCCAGATAGTACTCGTGACGACCGTCTATACGTACGTAATTATCCACCTCGGCTTTCCGGGCACGTATCTCCTCGAGTTCCTCTATCCTGCGGCGGACATCCCTGAGCATTCGTTCAAACTCCTGGAAGGTGCGGACATTCTCCCGGAGAGCATCTATATTGACTTTCTTTTCATCAAGCACATATGTATATACGAATTCCTTGATGTTGTGTATAGGTCTGAACGCCAGAGCTTTTGGTATCAGAGAGCAGAATTTCTTTTCATCCAGCCTTCCGAACCTGTTGGCTATCATTTTGCGCGCACCGGTCCTGGTTTTATCTTCCCTGATGCCCTTGTTGGTCGACAAGAACTGGGATATGCTCTTGACCTTATTCCCGGAGAAAAACAGATCGTCATCAAGCTCCCTGTTCTCTGCGATATACCATCTTACTGCGGGCTCTTTTTCTTCATTTGAGGAATCCATCACAGCTCCGGCAATGAAATACTGGCTTTTCTCTTCGTCAAAAAATTCAAGCGCGATATGCGCAGAGATATTGCCGCTTCTCTCGTATGGTCTGTCTTCCTTGCCGGTCTTGCATCTTACATAGCTTCCCAGAGTACGGTCGCCTTTTTCATGCGCCGCCTTGTTGAAATTCGCAGTGGTACAGGTCAGAACGAACTGTATAGCGTCCAGAATCGTGGATTTACCTGCACCGTTCTCACCGGACAGGAGGACTGACTCGGCAAATTCTATTGTCTCATTCTCAAATCTGTGCCAGTTGATCAGTCTGACACGCGTCATGGATTTCATTACAGCTCCTCCTCCATAAGCTCGTCGTCGGCCTCATATATCTCAGTATCATCACCTTCACCGGTATTGTTGTCCTCACCCTCTGTGATCTGCCCGTCTTTACGGTATCTCTCCAGAAGCTCGCTCACCCGT
This sequence comes from Clostridiales bacterium, assembly GCA_015058265.1. The sequence goes on along the minus strand of SVCR01000044.1, from coordinate 2,830 downwards.
TTAATGTCATCAACTCTGACAGCCATCATGATGGAGTCATAGATCAGCACCCTGGATTCTTCACGGATATTGTTCCCGTCCAGCAATTCAACGAGGCTGTATCTCCTGAATTTTTTCAGGGCATTCCTCATCACGGTCTTGCCGATCTGCTCGCTTCGTATCTGCATCGACAGGTATTTCTCCTGGATATCGCCCATATTGACCACTACATCTGTCAGAGACAGCTCGCGCTTTTTCTCATCGAACAATATGCGCAGTATCAGCAGGATGATCGACTCATGCATAGTAAGCTGCAGATGGTTGTAATTCTCACGGTTCAGCAGCTGGATCACGCCGTATTCCTCGTTGATATCTATCTGATAGCTGAGCACATCAAGATATCTCTCAAACACGCTGCGGTGTCTCAGAATGAAATAGTAATCACTCTTTGTCTGTTCTTTCCTGCGAAGAATGAAACCCGTGCTCATCAGACGGTTCATGATCTTCCTGAATTCATCCTGATCCTTCTGGATCATACCCTCGAAGAGATCCATTTTTACTACCTCCTGCGTATTATGAAATCGCGGAACCTGAAGCCGTCTTTCTCGATTATCCTTCCCGGCTCCACGGTATATCCCATCAGCTTGCGGCTTCCATACAGTCTTATATATATCAGCTTAATGAATGTATCGCCTTCACCGAGAGGCAGTTCCGACGCGAGGAGCGCATCGTCCGCGCCAAGCAGCTCCATTACATACTCGTTTATTCTCGGCGCACTGAGAACGTTTTTGATTCTTTCTTCAAACTCCGCTCTGCGCCTGCGTCTTTCAGCCTCACTTACCCGATGAGACTCCATATCCTGCGGTATGAATTCGCCCCTGCCCTGTCTCGGTGCATACAGAGAATCCATATCCAGATAATCCCACGAGAACAGCCGGATCAGACTATCCGTCTCTGCAAGCTCATATACCGTATTGTAATCGGTATACCCATCCTCGTTGAAAGCATCGTTAAGCGTGCAGATGATGCTTTTCAGTTGCCCGCGGATATCATCCGCTGATGACAGAAGGAATCTCGCTCTTCCCACCGCGGCTTTCTGATATCTGGAATTCTTGTCATTGATCTGCTCGAGGATGTCATCCATCTGCCGGAATGCTTCGATCACATTATGCAGCATATTAAGCGCTGTCTGTTTTGCTTCTTCTTCGGACTGTTCCATCATTTCCGCCAGCTCCCTAGCCGCGGAATTCAGATATCTGCCGTTCTGCGAGTTCGCTTCTAGATTGCTGATTATTTCAGGTCTGAACTTCGACACATTATCAGAGGTCATCAGCCTGTGGTAAGCCTTATCGACCACATTCGTATAATAATCGTTGAGAAGCGCATCGAGAATCTCCGATACCGTGCTGTGCTTTGTCAGATCATCAATGTATTTCTTGATATTCGCATTGAGGCTCTTGAGACCGGTGATAAGTAAATCAGTATTCTCAACGATCTGCGTTAGAGCCAGACCCGGATTTCCTTTGGCTCGGGACAGATTGTAGATCGTATAGATGTAGCCCTGATACTCCGTGGTCTTTTCCGTCTCTATCTGCTTCAGTGTGCGGATGATCTGTACAGCATAATCCCTGAAATTTACTCTCTGGACATAGCTGTAATCCACTTCTGTATATATCCATCCGCAGCTTTCTAGCCGGCGCAGCATCTGATTTGCTTTGTCTCTGCTCGATGAACCCGGCTGCTCTCCCTGCTGCATATCGCTGAGGTCACGGATATCCGCCGCGAAATCGAATTCAAAATAAAAATCCAGATCATCGACAAGAACATCTCTCTCCACACCAAAAGAAAGCTGTCTGCTTGTGATTGCAAACAGCCTCTTTATACACTCCCAGTACACCGTTCTCCCTGATGACGAAAGCGGGCTGAAGAAATTGTCAGGCACTATATCATAAAGCATAATAATAACTACCTGCTTTGCTATACGGTTCTCTGCTGCGGATCTGTTATTTCCCAGCTGCCATTGCGATTTGCACCTACGCGTCTGATCAGGCCTGCCTCTGTCAGTTTCTTTATTGCTCTGTCAACAGTTGCAACTGACATTTCTATCATTTCAGCATATTCCTTTTTCGTATGCCTTTCTCCGGTTGATATCATTTGGTATAGTTTTTTCTCAATTGATGAAAGCTTTCTTTCGTGTTCCGTGGTTATCGTCTCACTTATCGCATCATTTATCGCATCATATGGTTTTCTTAAAAACTCAAATGTAAAACCGAATGAATTATTACTGTATCTATAATCAATATCCCTGCATAGACGGAAAACTCTCTCGAAACCGGTTCCGAAAGCATCAATCGTGTGATTATAATAGAGTACTGAAGCAATTATTGGGTTTCGGATCATAGACCCCTGTTCTCCCGAAGCAAACATTTCCGGTGTTGTCCCCGGAACCATTGGTCCAGGATTATAAATATGCACTCTGGTTGGTGTTATGTAGATCTCATTTGACGATGAATCATTTACACGCATATGTGCAAAGCTGTTAACAACAATTTCACGTATCGCCTCTACAGGAATCTCCGGGATTTCAACTCTTTTGGCGCCAACGATTTCCGCCTTCCAATGTATATTGTTCTGAATATACTTTAGTGCTTCATTTATGCATTCAAATATATTGCCCTGATAAGTCTTCATATCCACAAAAGAAAGCCTTTCATCAGTAGGATATATCGCAAGCTTCAGCGTTAAAGGCTTCTGATTGCTGAACAGGTAATATCCGGCATTATTTAATTCGTCTGCAACAACCAGGTTTAATTTCTCCAAGGTAGTTTTTGCGTCTCTGTAAATAAACCCT
>SVCR01000043.1 GCA_015058265.1 Clostridiales bacterium | reverse complement strand
CGCCACCGAGTCCGTACTTTCTGTTCAGTACAGATGTGATAGCTGCTGTAAGAGTTGTCTTACCGTGGTCAACGTGTCCGATAGTACCAATGTTGATATGCGGCTTGGTTCTCTCGTATTTCTGTTTTGCCATTTGTTCTCCTCCTAAAAAAATAACGTTATTTTTCTAAAAAATTTAGGGACAAGCGTCCCTGTCCCTATGCGTTTATCGCTGGAGCTGTTGAGCAGACTCGAACTGCCGAACCTCATCCTTACCAAGGATGTGCTCTACCACCTGAGCTACAACAGCGCATAGCATTAAGAATATACATCAACACACTGAAGTTGTCAAGATTTACTGATGTTTCTCAGATAATCCAAGATGTTTCTGTCATTTGCAAAAGCAGGTTCTGCCGCCTATCAGTCTCTTTCATTCATTATCTTCATAACGGCTTCAGCTGCCGGGTGATTAGTCGTATAGAGCAGCTGTGTTACAGCCATTCTGTATGTCATTATGGTGCAGCCTGCTGATCTCATAGCCTCGATCGCCATCTTATGATCATGCCCGCCTCTCGACGCACAGCAATCCTCTATAACGGTCACTTCATAGCCCTTGTCTCTGAAGTCCAGTGCCGTCCTCAGTACAGATGCGTGAGTCTCCGCGCCGGCGATCATTACCCTGCCGGTTTTCACATTCTGCATTTTGGCGGAGAAATCTGCCGAACCCCACGCACTGAACTCTCTTCTGACAACCGTCTCAGTTCTTCCTCCCTCCGGGACTGCTGCAGGAATAGTATTGCCCATCCCATACAGCTCGGTGATGAGGGACGGCAGGCCGAGTCTGTTGATGCAGCGGGAAAAGCCGAATAAATTCTTCTCGAAGCGGTCTCTGCTGATCACTCCGGATACAGCATTCTCCTGCACGTCAACGAAGACTGCCAATGTCTCTTCATCCGGGAACAGTCCCTGAAGCTTTCTCAGCGCGGTATCATCCGATGTATGTGAAACGAGCGGGCTGATAGTTGCATAATCGTCGAGCACATAATCGATATCATATCTGTGCTCGCCTGAAGTGCCGGCGTACTTCCTTCCGTAACCATAGGCAAAATCTGCAGTCCTTCCCGCCAGTTCCCTGACAGGCGGCTCGATAGCATGCGCTCCCATCTTGTACATACCCGGCTCAGTCTCAGTGAACCCGAAACCTTCACGGTATCCCCAAGGAGCTACCTCAACGACTTTGACACCTTTTACAGCCCATGACGGAAGATTAGGAGCATTCACGCTCAGTATAGTAGCAGGTGTAAGTGATGAAGACATTTCCATCAGTCTAGGTATCAGACTGCATATATAGTCGAATTCGGATGCGCCATGAGAACGGACAGACATCGCAACAGAACGAATACCATTCAGCGCGCCCTCTCTTGCTGCGCCTATCGTGCCCGAATAGTATGCGGCGATACCGTAATTATGTCCGTGATTGATACCGCTGAAAAGACGGTCAAACTCTATGCCCCTGTCCCGGAAATGCTTCACTGCCCACATCACGCAGTCAGTCGGGGTCCCGTCAACTGCCCAGGCCTGAACAGCTCCGAACATTGGTACTTCGACAGGATGTATCTGCTCTCTGGTAGTTATACTCTGGCTCTTCGCGCTCTGCTGTTCTGCAGGAGCTGCGACGTAAACATCACCGTACTCACTGAGCGCAGCTGTCAGTTTTCTGATTCCGAGAGCCTCTATTCCGTCATCATTAGTAATGAGTATATTCATCTGCAGATCCCCTTTATGAATAATCTAAACCTTCATCGGCTTTTAATTATAACATACGTCCGCAGTCATTGTGTCCGATCATTGGTCCTTTTTGAATTTAGCCGAGGACAAAGCTGCAGCAAGCTTATCCGTCCGAGACAAAGCTGCAGCAAGCTGTTATCCCGCGCTTTCTGTCACGGTGCCTTCACCCGATAATACTCTATGTATCATTTCGATCAATGCTGACGAAGTGCATGTCGCACCGGTCACGTCATCGACACCGGCACCCTAGTGAGGATCATGATCGCAGTGATCAGTATCGCTGCGATCCTTCTCGATAAAACAATGCAATTTTTTCCCATGGTCAGATGATCCTTTCAATATTTGATTTGAGCCGAATCTGAATCGCCGGCATTTCCCGTATCGGAACGCGACTTCAGTACAGAAAAAAGCACAGGCGCCGTGATCAGGCAGTCTGTGCTTTCAAATACAACAATATTCTCGATCCATGTCAAAGGATATTTTTGATCCTATTTCGATCCTGCTATTCTTCTACTCAGTGCAAAACTCACTGCGCCGGCTCGAATCTCATTCCGCTTGTCTGATCCGTACTTCCGTCGCTCAGAATGAAGACCGCTTCGACCCCCGGGGTGTTCTCAATAAGCTCCTTAGCTTTATCATGGCCTTTGATGAGGCAGATCGTACTGAGAGCATCGAGATCCCTAGACTGACCTTTATCGCCCACAAGAGTCACAGCGTCGATGTCTGTCTCGACTGAGTAGCCCGTCTCCGTGCTGAGGATGTGATGATATGTCTTTCCGTCTACTTCGATCTGTCTCTCATAAACACCGGAAGTAACGAGGGTCATGTCTCTGGCATTGACTTTGCCTACGATCTCAGTTCTGTCGGAATATGGCGCTTCAACTCCGATAACGAAGCTCCCTTCATCGCCTTCCTTGCTGTTGTCCTTGCCCCCGATGCATATGACATTGCCCCCGAGATTGATTATCCCTGAAGTCACGCCGTCTTCTTCCAGGACCTCTGTCATCCTGTCGCCGATATAGCCCTTCGCGATCCCGCCGAGGTCGATCCTGGCGTCAGGATCCTTGATCCTCACCTTGCCGCCCTCGATCTCAACATTTTTATAATCAACGTGCTTGACCGCCTCTTCAACGTCATTGGCGTCAGGTACCTCAGCATCTTCAGGATCCGCGTGAAAATCCCACAGATCAGTCACCCCTCCGATGGTGATGTCAAAATCCCCGTCTGACAGAGCTGAATAATCCAGACCGGATTTGATCAGGTCAAGCGTATCCTGTTCTGCTTCGACCCACTCTCCCCCGGCTTCGTTTATCTTACTGATCTCAGAAGCCTCTTGTGTTCTGCTGAGCTTCTTGTCAAGCTCAGCGCACAGGTCGAAGGCTCTGTCTATCGCAGCTTCCGCACTGTCCTTCACATCCGCTGCCGGAACTTCATTGCCGTCCTGATCTTTCATCGCGTATATCGAGACATTACAGATCGTGTCGAGATAATAATTCTCGCCGGTCACAGGCTCGCTGCCTGTTCCTCCGGAAGCTCCGTTTTGTACTTCGCTGCTGCAAGCTGCCTGTGTTATAATCATTACTGCCATAAGACACATCAGCAGAGCCGCCTTAACAGTTTTCCCTATTGTTATGTGTGATCCGAGTTGATTTCGCACTTATGATCGCATCCTTTTCGTTGGTTTCTATTATTTATTAATGATTTACACGATTATAACATAATCATTGACCGCATGCAGAAGTACATTCGCAAAGCAGACATCATATTATTTATCTTCCTGATCGCAGCCGGGCTGGCAGCTTCGGCTGTCCTTGCAATGTCTCATTCCGGAGGCGATACAGTCGTGATCGAATCCGGAGGTGATCTGTATGCGACATATCCCCTGGCAGAGGATCGCCGGGTCATAGTTCCCGCTCCACAGGAAAAAGCATCTGCGGGCAGTATTCCCGATGACAGCAGATCCGCTTCAGATCAGTACACGCATTATAATGTCGTTGACATCAAAGGAGGTACCGTCTCAGTAACTGAGGCTTCCTGCAAGAATCAGGTATGCGTCAAGCATTCATCGATCTCTCAGAGCGGTGAGAGTGTCGTATGTCTGCCGAACCGACTTGTAGTACGTATCGAAGGCAGAGGAGGTGAAGAGTATGACTCAGTCACCTCGTAATACTTCTGCAAGGTTCATCGCGAGAGTCGCTCTTCTGGCTTCACTTGCTCTTATTTTCTCCTATGTTGAAGCCATCATCCCGTACAACCCGGGCATTCCGGGCATCAAGCTGGGGATAGCCAACATCGTGACTTTGATCGCTCTGTACAGATACGGATCGAAGGAAGCCGTCTGCGTCAGCGTAGTAAGGATAGTGATCGCAGGACTGCTGTTCAACGGTGCATTCGGTATGCTGTACTCTCTCGCGGGAGCTGCCGTAAGTCTCACCGGAATGATCCTGCTCAAGAAGACCGATCTGTTCTCCGTGACCGGTGTCAGCATGGCAGCAGGTGTCCTTCACAACTTAGGGCAGCTACTGGTAGCGGCTGCCCTGATAGAAGATCTTCGCATCTTCTCATATTTTCCTGTTCTCTTATTCAGCGGAACTGTTGCCGGCATAGTTGTCGGAATAGCCGCAGCTATGATACTGCCTGTTCTGAACAAGGCTTCCGGGATTTGAGCAATACACTATCTCGCCGTTTCCGGTAAGGAGCTTTCTCGCCTCCTTCTCTTCACCATCTTCTGACAGTATCTCTTTTACGACCGCCGCGAAGACCAGAATGAGCGCCGCGGCCGGATATACTATAAGCAGCTTGTTGCTTGTCCCGTATATTTCTATTATCCCTTTCATAATGCTGCCCGCTGTCAGCGAAGCGACTGCCGCGTGATACATCCCCGATGATATCACTTCGAATATGAATCTCCTCAGCGAACCGGCTGTCACGCCGCCCGCTTGCGCTTTGGCAGGTATGATGAGCATATTCGGCAGAGTCCCCATCAGCAGAGGGAATGCGAATGCGTATATCATGCAGTTGGAATATACGCCAAAGCTGAAATGCTCGTACACCGCTCCGAACAGTCCGACTGCCGCGGCTATTATCAGATATACCAGCGCAGTCCTGTGTGCCTTCATGTATCTATCCGATGTAAACAATGTCACTCACGCTCCTTTCCTTGGTAGTGCTGCCTCCGGTAGTCGGATTATTGACCACGCTGCCGTTGAAGTACATCGTGGAAGATCCGCCTCCGTCCAGATTGTATGCTGTTTTGACTCCAAGAGACTTCATGAACTCCGCGAGCTGCAGCAGAGACAATCCTGTACTTGCGCTGCTCCTGCCGTCGGATACGACGAATACATAGTGTCCGTCATCGATCATTCCTATCGCCGTCCGCGGATTGCTGGCCTTGGCTTTTCCTACTTCATCTTCTGTGTCCACAGATACAGCAGAATCCTCAATGAGCGCAGGTCCGAATGAGAGAGTCTGCACAGCGCCCTTGGCCATCAGCTGCTTCGCGGTTATCTCTTCTTCTCTGATGATTTCGAAGGATCCGTCTGAATATATCACCAGATCCTCTCTCCCGCTTACAGCGGTATCTCTATACAGCTTCCCGTTGCGAATAACATATCCATTCTCCTGTGTTCCGTAATAATCGCCGTTTACAGCCAGAATGGCATTATTGTTCTCCGCGATCTCTGATGTCTTCTCAGTGACATTCTTTCCGTATGAATCCTGCGCCAAAGCGGTCTTGAGATATTTCGCTGAGCTCACCTGTACGTCTGCCACGTATATCGACGTGTCGTTCTCACGGTATTCCTTGAGTGTCACCTTGACATCCCCGTCGCTGTAGCTGTCGATCGTTGAGGACGATCCCTCCGTGACGCTGCTCTGCGATATGGAACTGCCCGTGTCACCATCTCCGGAATCGCTGCTGTCTGAATGCCTTCCCGGGCTTTTGCCCTCGCCGCGCGGTCCGTGATGGCCCTTGTGCCTGCCGGAAGATGCATCGCTGTCTGATCCATCATTATTATTCTCGCCGGCTGCATCCTGATTTTCCTCAGTCTGATCACTGCCTGTTCCGTTGTTTTCTTCTGTCACTGCCGCATCCTGTTCTCCCACTGCTTCGCCGTATACTCTGGATATGACGAATGTATCAAGAGCTACATAAACAGTGAACAGTGACAGTACCAGACCGAACGCTATCGCTTTTCTATATTTTCTGATCATTGTCAGTTCCTCCCTTTCCCGCACGGACAGCCTTCAGTCTTGCCGGTCTTATGACCTTGCTGCCGACTATGTACTTGGTCTGCCTGCTGCCCTGCGATGAGACATTTTCAGTCCCGTCCTCTCTGCCGTCAAAGAATATTACATATTTCTGCACGATCCAGCTGATCATGAAGAATATGATCTCTGTGATCAGCTTTGCCAGCATCCTGTTCATCCCGAATGTCCCCGCCATCAAGCCGAGAACCGCTGTATTACCGGCCAGTATGACTGCTGCCAGTGCAAAGTATTGCAGAGCTGACCTGACGCGATTTCCCCTGTGTCTGAACACGAGACGGCTGTTGATGGTGTAATTCACGGCGGAGCTGACTATCCTGGCTCCGATGTTGGATATCTGCAGACCGTATGCTGCCATCACCGGAGCTGCTGCTCCCCGCCCTGATACTGCCAGGTATCCTGTCAAAGCCAGCAGCAGTGCGTATACCGCGTAATCAGTCAGAAATCCCGCAAATGACGATGCCGAGAATTTCAATATCTCTTTGTAGACCCTGAAAGAATCCCTGAGAGTATCAAAGTGTGATGAGCTGTTGTTGTCTATATAGACTGTCTCTATCTTCTCCTCAACGATCGGAATGTCTCTGACTGAGAACTCCAGCAGCATATTCATCTCATACTCATATCTGTCGCCGGGAATCTCCAGCATTATCGGGATGAGATCAGATGTGAAAGCTCTCAGTCCTGTCTGCGTGTCATATATTTTCCTGCCGGCGGCAAGAGAATAAACATGCCTTGTCACACCGTTGCCGAACCTGCTCCTCAGAGGAGCATCTCCGTCCATCATCCTGCTGCCGAGGACAAGAGTTCCCGGCCTTCTTACTGCTGTTCTCGCGATACGCATCGCGTCCTCTGCAAGATGCTGCCCATCAGCATCGACTGTGACTACCACCGTCCTGTCATAGCCGCCTCCCGTCCTGTATTTCCTTATGTGATCCAGCCCTGTCTTTATCGCGGCTCCTTTGCCCCTGTTAGCTGAATGAGTCAGCACAGCCGCATCATCTTCCGCTGTTCTGAACAGATCTGTATAATTCGTTCCGCTCCCGTCATCTACTACGATGACGTCAAAGCCCTTTTTCTTGAGAGACTTTACTACTTCACACATCCTTCCGTCCGGCTCATACGCCGGGATCAAAGCTATGTAGTTAACAGACATGTGACGCCTCCTTTCTTGTTTTCACGCCTTCAGGCTGCGCTCCCTCCGCTGAACGGATCGTTCCCCGAGTCCTGTGTGGCACCGGTGATACCATCAGATCCGGAGCTGTCAGAAGCGCCATCCGAGTTATTGTTTCCCGGACCTCTGCCGCCATGGCCTCCGTGGCCGCCGTGCATGCCGCCCTTTCCGCCATTACCGTTGTTCATATCCGGCATTCCGCCGTTTCCGCGTCCCATGCCGCCACGGCCGTTGAGACTGCCGTAAACAGCGTCATTCAGTTCGATGGTTTCTGAGTATGAGCCCGCGCTCAGGGTATATGTACTTCCTGTCTTCATATCAGGTGTGCTGATCATCACAACATCATAGTCCAGTTCCGGCGTGACCTCTGCCAGAGTCTTCCCGTCTGCATCAGTCAGCTTGACCGCTGTTCCTGCGCTCTGTCCGCCTGTACTTACCGTGATGACTCCCTGGTTCTCCGCGCTTGAGAAGTTCGCACCCATTCCGGAGCCGCCTGTCCCGATGAATGTGCCTCCCGTCACAGTCGCCGTTGTATTATAGTCCATGATCGAAGTGTCTCCCTGGGTAGGCCCGGTAACGAGTGTATATCCTCCGGAGATCTCTATTGATCCGTTGGAGTCGATCCCGTCACCGCCGGCTGTAATATGCATGTCGCCTCCGCTGATAACGATAGAACCATCGCTGCCGCCATCAGAGAATCCCTGTTTTCCGCCGGCCCAGTCATCTTCTCCGAATACATCACTTCCTGTTGAAGCTTTTCCTCCTGCAGCATTCAGGCCGTCGTCCTTAGCCTTCACATTGATATCACCACCGCTGATCTTGATGCTCAGCGCTTCGATCGACTCGTATGATTCAGTGATATCGATAGCTCCGCCTTCTGTGATGGCTTCAGCATCTGCATGGATACCATCATCGCCGGCGCTTATCTTCAATGTTCCGTCAGCGATGTAGAAGTAGCTGTCCGAAGCTTCCCCGTTCTCAGCATCAGAGTCATCAGACACATGGACTCCGTCCGTTCCCGCTGTGATGTTCACAGTCGCCTCAGCGAATCTCGCGCTGTCATTAGCGTCTACTCCGTGCTTCGCTGCTTCGATAGTGACTGTACCGCCTGCAAACTTGACATCATCTTTGCCTACGGCTCCATGGCCTGCAGGTGATGTCACTGTCAGACTTCCCTTTCCATTGAAAGTGACATCATCCTTGGCAAATACTGCGCCATCGATGTTGTTGTCATCTATCGCGGTGAAAGTGCCTCCGTTCGCCAGGGTATTCTGTGTCCCGTCCGCAGTCGTTACGAATACTTTGTCCGCCTGTTTGACATAAAGCGCGGCTGATGATGAAGATGTGACAGATGCGTTATCGAGTACGATCTGGACTTTGTCGCTGTCACCTGCCTCGACAACTACCATCCCGTCTGTCAGAGAGCCCGTCAGGATATAAGTGCCTTCCTTCGTTATCGTGATCGTGCTCCCGTCTATGCTGACTCCGTCTTCGCTCCCGGAGACAGATGCCGAGTTCCCGTTGAGTGTAACTTTGACAGCACTGCTCTCATCGTAGTCACCTGACAGATCGCGGTCTGTGAACATCTCGGATTTGCTTGCTGCAGTATACACAGTCGTCGATGTCTCAGTTCCCGAAGCTGTATCTGCCGTTTGCGTAGCAGCTGTCCCGCACGCAGAAAGCATGATCATGATCGCTGCTCCTATAGCAAGGATGCGCCACTTTGCGCTGACCCTGCGCTTTTCATTATCGTTATTATTTTTATTCCTGTGATCGAATATCATCTTTACCACCTGTTCCTTTCTGTATGCCTACAGTTCAGCAGCTATCGTGCTCTGGCTGGATACATTTATCTCAAGGTTGCCATTGCGGCAACGCAACTTGTCAATCAGTTCCTTCTCCCTTGACGGATCCTTGAGGATCACATCATATGTGATTCTGAACATACTGCCCATGTTTATTGTCTTGACCCCTGTCAGGTCGCATGCGGAAGTGTATTCACTGAATACATCCTCGAACACTCCCGTGTAATCCAGATCCTCCGGTATCGTTACTCTGAATGTCCTGTATCTGTTCGCGTTTGTTCTGGCTCCGAGATCGAGCCTGCTGTAGATCATGAATACCATGCATATCAGGATCGTAAATATTGCGGCTATCGCCAGGTAACCCATTCCCGTGATCAGGCCGGTTGCCATTGCCAGGAAGATCATACATATCTCTCGCGCAGTTCCCGGCACCGAACGGAATCTCACGAGGCTGAAGGCTCCCGCTACCGCTACTCCTGTTCCGACGCTGC
>SVCR01000042.1 GCA_015058265.1 Clostridiales bacterium | reverse complement strand
GCCATGCCTTACAAATATCAAGAGGGACAGGAAAGATGCATAAAACTGATCTTCTCATGCCCCGGAAGGATATTGTGTCATCCTTATAATTAACTGCTATATATAGCGGCCTACATATCACATTGTAACATACGAACCTGAGGCTTGGGCAAAATAAATACAATCATGTACACAGATTAGTGATATAATTTTATCAAGCAATTATACCAGTTGTTTCCTGACCGAAATACGGTTCAGGGGGCTTCTTGTATTAATTAATTAATTAAACTTAAAGGAGAGTTGGTATGGTTAATGAAAAGTATTACGGCTATGGCACAGCGCCTAGCATCATCCGCGAACTGTTCGCCTACGGACTGGAGCAGGCAAAAAAACTCGGTAAGGAGAATGTATTTGACTATTCTCTGGGCAATCCGAGCATCCCTGCTCCGGCTAAAGTAAATCAGACAATTAAAAAACTGGTAGATGAAGAGAGTTCAATCCTCCTTCACGGTTACTCAATGGCTCCTGGCTTCGAGGGTACTCGTGAAGCGATCGCGGCTAATCTCAGAGAGAGATTCAATACTAATGCTCAGGCATCAGAGCTGTTCATGACTTGCGGCTGCGCACCTGCGCTCGTATCTGTTGCTAAGGCTCTTACTACTAAACCTGAGGACAATTTCGTTTGTATAGCACCTTACTTCCCTGAATATAATGTATTCTTCACAGCCGGCGGCGGCAAGGTAAAGGTAGTAGAAGCAGACGTTCCTGCTTTCCAGATCAACCTTGAAGCACTTGAGGCTGCTGTTGATGAAAATTCCGTTGCTGTAGTTATTAACTCACCTAACAATCCATCCGGAGTAGTATATACCAAAGAAACACTCGTTAAGATCGGAGACTTCCTGAAGAAGAAGGAAGCTGAATACGGTCATCCTATTTACATCATCGCTGATGAGCCTTACAGAGAACTGGTTTACGGAGATGCTGTTGTTACTTTCATTCCTGAAGTTTATGACAACACTATCGTATGCTATTCCTGGTCCAAGAGCCTGTCACTTCCTGGCGAGCGTATCGGTTACGTATACGTTCCTGCAAAGTGCGAAGACGGCAAAGCAGTTTATGCAGCGATCGCAGGTGCTGCAAGAGAGATCGGTTCCGTATGTCCTCCGACACTCATCCAGAGAGTTGTTCAGGAATGCGTAGGCTGTGAGCCGGATCTGGTCGCTTATGATGAGAACAGAAATGACCTGTATAACGGACTGACAGAAATGGGCTATGAGTGCGCTAAACCTGACGGAGCATTCTATCTGTTCATGAAAGCTCCTAACGGAGACGATATGGCATTCTCAGAAGCTGCTAAGCTCGAAGAGAATATCCTCATAGTTCCGGGAACAGGATTCGCCTGCCCTGGATACCTCAGACTGTCATATTGCGTATCCAATGAGATGATCAAGAATTCACTCCCTGGATTCAAGCGTCTGATAGAGAAATACGGCAAGTAATATCTGACTGTTGTACAGATTGGAGGGCGGCAGTGACCGCCCTCTTTTGATGGAAACGGCGGGGAGAAGAATGCACTGACGGAAATAAAAGAAAAAGTGCAGAAAAAGTTGAAATCACTATTGCAGAAGGTGTGTATTTAGATTATAATTTCCGTTGCGAATTAATACATTATATATGAAAGTGGGGTAAATTAATGGCTAATATTAAATCCGCAAAGAAGAGAATCAAGGTTATCGACAAGAAGACTGCACGCAATATCAGAGTCAAGAACCACATCAAGGATGCTGAGAAGGCATTTCTTGCAGCGGTAGAGTCCGGTAATGCAGAGGAAGCTAAGAAGGCATTCCAGCATGCAGAGAAGAAGCTCATGCAGGCTGCTGCTAAGGGAACTTTCCACAAGAACACAGCCTCCAGAAAGATAGGCAGATTCGAGAGAAAACTGAACGCAATGTCCAAGTAATCTCACCCGTCCCCACATGCGTATAAGTTAAATACGCCGACAGCCGGAGTGTCTCCCGGCTGTCTTTTTGTTTTGACACTGCAGCTGTAAGCGTGTCATAATAAATATGTATGCAAACTGACTTATGAGAGGTAAGAATGAGCTATTTAGACAATATCAGAAATTTCAGTATTATTGCTCACATCGATCACGGCAAATCAACACTGGCCGACCGTCTTATTGAGAAGACCGGACTTGTTGAGGCTCGTGATATGAAAGAGCAATATCTTGATAATATGGACATAGAGAGGGAGCGCGGGATAACTATCAAGCTCCAGACGACAAGGCTCAAGTATAAAGCTAATGACGGGCAGGAGTATATCCTCAATCTGATAGACACCCCGGGACATGTCGACTTCAACTACGAGGTGTCTCGTTCACTGGCGGCATGCGACGGAGCCGTTCTTGTTGTTGACGCGACTCAAGGCGTTGAGGCGCAGACACTGGGCAATGTTTATCTGGCTTTGGACGAGGATCTTGAGATCCTGCCGGTTCTGAACAAGATGGATCTGGATTCCGCAAGACCGGATGACGCAAGGGCGGAGATAGAAGATATCATAGGGCTCGATGCTTCGGAGGCACCGGAGATCTCTGCCAAGACAGGAATGGGGATCGATGAGATGCTGGAGAAGCTCATCGAGACAATTCCGGCTCCTCAGGGCGATCCTGACGGAAAGCTCAAGGCACTCATCTTCGACTCTTATTATGACAGCTATAAAGGCGTTATCATCTATACAAGAATTTTCGACGGACGGGTAAAGCGCGGCGATACCATCCGAATGATGAATACAGGCAAGAATTACGAGGTTACTGAAGTAGGCTACTGCATACCGGGGACTGTTCCGGCTGATGAGCTCAAAGCCGGTGAAGTAGGCTATATCTGCGGCAGTATCAAGCAGGTCGCGGATGCCAGGGTCGGAGATACGATCACACTCGCTTCGGCTCCTGCGGATGAACCTCTTAAGGGTTACAAAAAGGCGCAGTCCATGGTGTACTGCGGTATTTTCCCTGCTGAAGGCGAGAAGTACGAGAATGTCAAGGATGCTCTCGAGAAACTGCAGGTCAATGATGCTGCATTCAATTTCGAACCGGAGAATTCTGCGGCACTTGGCTACGGATACAGATGCGGATTCCTCGGACTGCTGCATATGGATGTCATAACTGAACGTCTGGCGAGAGAGTTCGATCTGGATGTCATCACGACTTTGCCTTCTGTAGTATACAAAGTAGTCATGAAGGACGGCTCGGTTCTTGATATTCAGAATCCGTCCAATCTGCCTGACCCGACTCTCATAGCACATATCGAAGAGCCGATCGTGAAGGCGGATATAATGACGCCGAATGAATATGTCGGCAGCATAATGTCGCTGTGCCAGAACAGGCGCGGTAACATGATACACATGGAATACCTGACCAAGACAAGAGTGCAGCTGCATTATGAGATGCCGCTCAATGAGGTAATTTACGACTTTTTCGATGCACTCAAGTCAAGGACGAGGGGATATGCTTCTCTGGACTATGAGTTCCTGAGATATCAGCCGGCCAAACTGGTCAAGCTGGATATACTGCTGAACCGCGAGATGATCGATGCTCTCAGTACAATAGTTCCTGAAGAGGAAGCTATGGCCAAGGGCCGCGGAATATGCGAGAAGCTCAAGGACATCATACCGAGACACCAGTTCGAAGTTCCGATCCAGGCAGCCATCGGGCAGAAGATTATCGCCCGCGAGACTGTTCGCGCATACCGCAAGGATGTATTGGCAAAGTGCTACGGCGGAGACGTATCGCGTAAGAAGAAGCTTCTCGAAAAACAGAAAGCCGGCAAGAAGAGGATGCGGCAGTTCGGAACGGTCACAGTACCTCAGGAGGCTTTCACAGAGGTTCTCAAACTTGATGACGGAAGATAGGAAGACAGGCATTTATATCCATTTCCCGTTCTGCGTCAGAAAATGCAACTACTGTGCTTTTCTCTCGTTCAGTTCAGATGATGCGTTAAGAAGGAAATACGCGGATGCTCTGATGCGGGAGATAGAGATCGCGGGCAGTACGTGTGAAAAAGAGATCAGTACTGTGTATCTTGGCGGAGGGACACCTTCAGTCATGGATGTATCCTTGTTGTCACTCATCATGGATGCATTACGAAAGAACTTCAAAGTCCTGCCTCAAGCTGAGATCACCATCGAAGCAAACCCGGGGCCTCTCGGGACAGAAGACCGGGAAGTAAGGGAAAAGCTGTCGGCTTATAAATATATGGGCATAAACCGCCTCTCGATGGGCGTTCAGTCGATGGATGATGACAGGCTTGCTTTGCTCGGGAGGATCCATAGCGCGGAGGAAGTAGTGCGGGACTATTCGATCGCCCGTGAGGCCGGATTTGATAATATCAATCTGGATCTGATTTTTTCCGTGCCGGGTGAAACTACTGAGGATGCGCTGGCTGACGCGAAGAAGATCGTTGACCTCGGGCCTGAACATATCTCATGCTACAGCCTGCAGCTTGAAGAGGGAACTCCCTTCTATAAGATGGCTGAGCGGGGCAAGCTCACAGAGGTACCCGACGAAGAAGACAGGGCGACATACCATAAGGTCTGCAGATACCTGCGTGAGGCCGGATATGAGCACTATGAGATAAGCAACTTTGCGCGTATAGACAGGCAAGGTACAGCGCCGGGTTTCGGTGCATCAGGACGGGAATTATCCGGAAGATACAGATCAGCTCATAATTCTCTGTATTGGAATATGTCTGATTACATCGGTCTCGGGCTGGGTGCCAGCGGATTTGCAGACGGCATCAGATACCGCGGGCTTACAGATATAAACGAGTACATCAAAGCTGCATCAGAGGGCAGGCGCTTTGCCTCCGAGGAGCATCGGAATACTGCTTTCGACAATATCAGCGAAGCTGTCTTCACAGGCCTGAGGAGGAGAGAAGGTATATCTTACAGCGAAGCGAAGTCGGCATATCTCCGGGCGGCTGATGATAAAGAGGCTGCGAGGTATGCGGATATGGCTGCGGACAAAGTGTTCCGGGAGATATTCGCAGAAGCACGCGCAGAATCAGAGAACTATGTGAAGCAGGGACTTATGATCATGGATGACATGGGGATAAGGCTGACTGAGGAAGGGATAGATATCAGCAATGGAATAATGTCCCTTTTCGTTTGATAAAACCCGAATAAACGGAAGGAAGGCTCTATGAAACAGTACATAATGGCTCTCGATCAGGGAACGACCAGTTCAAGAACTATAATATATGACAAGAACGGCGAGATGATCAGTGTCGTTCAGAAGGAATTCACGCAGATATTTCCTCACGAAGGCTGGGTGGAACATGATCCGATGGAAATATGGGCCTCTCAGATGGGTACAGCCCAGGAGGCTCTGCTGAAAGCCGGGCTGACTTACAAGAATATCGCAGCTGTCGGGATCACTAATCAGAGAGAAACAACTATCGTCTGGGACAAGGAAACAGGAGAGCCTGTATATAATGCTATAGTGTGGCAGTGCAGGAGAACTGCTGATTATGCGGCCAGACTCAAGCCGCATGAAGAGATGATCAGAGCTAAGACCGGGCTGCTTGCCGATCCGTATTTCAGCGGGACTAAGCTTGCGTGGATCCTCGACAATGTACCGGGGGTCAGGGCGAGAGCTGAAAAGGGCGAGCTCTTGTTCGGGACGATCGAGACATGGCTCATATGGAAGATGACAGGCGGAAAGGTCCATGTATCTGACTATTCGAATGCGTGCAGGACGATGCTGTTCGATATCAATGAGCTAAGATGGGATGAAGAACTCTGTGACCTGCTCAATATCCCTATGTGCATGCTGCCTGAACCGGTAGAGTGTTCGGCTCATTACGGGGACACGATAACTGAACTGTTCGGCGGACCTATCGCAATAACGGGATCTGCCGGCGACCAGCAGGCGGCTTTGTTCGGGGAGGCATGCTTCAAGGAAGGTGATGTCAAGAGCACATACGGAACAGGGAACTTCCTGCTGCTGAATACCGGAGAGAAGCCTGTCTTTTCGAACAACGGACTTCTGACAACGATAGCCTGGGGCTTGAACGGCAAAGTCAGCTACGCGCTTGAGGGTTCTGTATTCGTTTGCGGTGCTGCTGTTCAATGGCTGAGGGATCAGATGAAGTTCTTCCGCAGTGCACCTGAATCAGAAGAGCTGGCTGCCGAAGTACCGGATACAGGCGGGGTATATGTGGTGCCTGCTTTCGTCGGACTTGGAGCGCCGTATTGGGATCCTGAGGCAAGAGGTGCTATGTTCGGCATCACCAGAGGGACCACTCGTGAACATATAATAAGAGCGACACTGCAGTCACTGGCATATCAGAATGAAGACCTTCTGGCAGCTATGGCAGCTGATACAGGCAGAGAGATAACATCACTCAAGGTTGACGGAGGAGCTGCGCTTAATGATCTTCTGATGCAGTTCCAGGCGGATATTTCGGATGTAGATATCGTAAGATATGCATCCATCGAGTCCACATCGCTGGGAGCGGCATATCTCGCAGGCCTGGCTGTTGGCTACTACGAAGGACTCGCAGACATTGTTGCCAGCAAAGAGATATCAAGAACCTTCAGACCGTCACTTGGAGAGAAGGAGAGGCGGGAGAGACTTGCCGGATGGCGCAGAGCAGTCAGGGCTACTATGGCATACCACGAATAGACCGAAAATATCAGACAGATCGGATAGACCGGATAGATCGGATAGACCGAATAGATCGGGTAGGTCGGGTAGATCGGAAAGGAGCAGCGAGATGAGAAGTGACCTGTTATATAAGATGACATATGATGAAGCTGAGATCAGCAGATGTCTGCTGTGCCACGATCCGCTCTGTACGAAGGCATGCCCGCAGAAGGCTGAAGTGGGAGGTATCCTCAGATCGTTATATTTTCTGAACCTGAAATGGGCATCCAATCAGATCAACACTGTCGACTGCACTTATTGCAACGCTCCTTGTGAGAAGGCATGTGTCCTTACTGAGGAAGGCGTTCCGATCAAGATCCGCGAAGAACTGATGTCTTTAAAGCAAGACAGAGACTTGCTGCCGGGACACATTATAGAGGATGTGGATATCTCAACGGAAATCTGCGGTATCAGGCTTGAAAATCCTTTCCTGCTGTCTTCGTCTGTGGTTGCCAGCTCATACGATATGTGCAGGCGGGCATTCGAAGCCGGTTGGGCAGGAGCCTCATTTAAAACTATATGCAGCTTCCCTCAGCACGAAGCATCTCCTAGATTCTCTTCCGTTCGGAATCATTCTAATGCGTTCTGCGGATTCAAGAACATAGAGCAGTTATCTGACCACAGTGTTGAAGAGAATATGCAGATATTCAGAAAGCTCAAAGAAGAGTTTCCTGAGAAGGTGATCATAGCATCTATAATGGGACAGGATGAAGAGGAGTGGACGAGTCTTGCGGAGAAGTGTGAGAAAGCCGGGGCTTCGATCATAGAGTGCAACTTCTCATGCCCGAATATGGAGAACGATGATCTGGGGATCACTATCGGTCAGTCTGCTGAGCTGGTAGAACGCTTTACCCGGGCGGTAAAGCGCGGTACATCGCTTCCTGTTCTTGCCAAGCTCACACCTAACATCACAGATATGGTTCCTATTGCACTTGCAGCAAAGAGGGGCGGTGCGGACGGAATATCCGCCATCAACACTATCAACTCGATCTCCGGAGTCAATATAAATACTTTAGTTGCTGAACCTGAAGTTCAGGGCAAGTCCATAGTCGGAGGATACTCAGGTCCTGCGGTGAAGCCTATTGCTTTGAGATTCATATCTGATATCTCAAGAAATGATGACTTGAAGGATATGCACATAAGCGGCATGGGCGGAATAGAAACATGGTATGATGCTCTGGAGTTTGCGATGCTGGGCGCGGGAAGTGTCCAGATAACGACCGCCGTGATGCAGTACGGGTACAGGATAATAGAAGACCTTATCACCGGCATTTCAGAATATTTGAGATGCAAGGGCGTGAGCTCATTCAAGGATCTGATAGGCGCAGCGAGCAGAACGGTCGTAGATCACAGCAGCATAGAGCGCGACATTGTCGTTTTCCCTGTGATCGATTATGAGGAGTGTAACGGCTGCGGCAGATGCTATATTTCATGCAGAGACGGAGGGCATCAGGCAATAGAATTTGACACGGAAACACGGAAGCCTAAACTAATAGGCAGCAAATGCGTCGGCTGCCATCTGTGCAGACAGGTCTGCTCAGCAAATGCCATCGGTATAGTAGATAAGGCGGTAAAACTGTCATTGATCCATTGAGTATATTCGAAAAATCATAAAAAGTGCTAGACAAATAAATATGATTCCGCTATAATAACACTTGCGCTGAACAAATCAGCGCACAATATGGCGCATTGGTCAAGAGGTTAAGACGTCGCCCTCTCACGGCGGAATCTGGGGTTCGATTCCCCAATGCGCTACCAAGACAGACCTATCCGAACCTTTACTTCTACCGAGGTGGTTATGCCACCAGGAGATGGTTCTGAAGGCAGACGGAAAGAACGGCTGAGGCCGTTTTTTTCGTGTTTCCTATTATTGTTTTACAAAAGAATATAGATATCATTTCTGCAGCCATAGAGACACCGGCAGATCAAATAATGGATTTTTACTAAGTCTGTAAAGATGTAATTCCAAGGGGTTCATAACTGCTGTTTATACACTATTAAGTAAATCTTCGATTAAAAAAAGAAAAATGGCATGATGGAGAAAAACCACCATGCCATTATAAAAACCGCCAAATCGGCTATTCTATTGAGTCTATATCAAGATAATAGCCAAGCACTTCACCAACGTCGGTTACTTTGCCCTTTACAGTAATGGTATCACCTTTTGAGAGAGTCTTTACCTTTTCAAGCTGCTCATCATTCTTTATGTAACAAGTTACACTCTGGAACATGTAGTTATCATTGTCTGATTCGAGTGCGAAATATGAACCATTAGAATCGATTGTACCAAGAACTCCAGTTATTGAAAGATACTGTCCTTTGTAATTATCGCTTGCATTCATAGCGTTATTATCCAATTCCTCGAATAATGTTTCTACTGAAACATCCTGATATTCGATTTTAGGTTCCTCCTGCTTTTCTTCAGTAGCTGCTTCTGACTGTTCAGTGCTGCTGGCAGTACTGGAATCATCTGATCCACCGGAGCCGCCGGCTGCACCACCTATACCTAATACAAGCACTGCTACCAGAATCCAGAACCAAACTCTCTTATAAATTGGCTTTTTGTTTTTACCTCCACACTTTGGACAAGTCTTTGCACCGGCAGCGATTTCAGCTCCGCAATGCTTACATATTGTCATTTTCTCTTTTGCCATATGAATACCTCACTTTCAAATGATAGCTTACTAAAACTATAGTCGTTTTATAGACTATAGTCAATAAACGGACATCAAAATACAGTTTCCTTAGGAGGCGCTTTGATGTCATGATCACTTTCGAGCCATTTGAGGAAACAAGAAAACGTACAGGTATCAGTACTTATCAGCTGATAACAAAATATAATATAAGCAGCTCTACGATTAACCGTATTCGCAACAATCTTCCAATCAGCACAGTTACATTAAATGACTTATGTGAGATATATCAGTGCAAAGTGGAAGATATCATTAAATACGTTCCGGACCATTGAACTGCTTTGTTTCTGATGCCTTATTCTCGTTATCTTCATGATGGAGATAAGTAATCTATGAAATAATAATAGTTCTTCCTGCAGAAAGTTGGTGTGCTGACAGCACGAAAAAAGGGGCTGTCGCATTTGAAAAAATGTGGCAGCCTCTTAACGTAAACAGCAGACAGCCTCAGACAGAGAGCAAG
>SVCR01000041.1 GCA_015058265.1 Clostridiales bacterium | reverse complement strand
CTGCACGTTCTTCGGTGCTCACGTACTTCAAGTACGCTCCGCTCCTCAGACGTTTGCCGCCTCGCTGTGAACGAAAATTGCTTCGCAATTATGAGTAAGGATTGATCGAATCCCCGCAGCTTTGTTGCTGCGGGGATTCTTTTCGCTTACGTACTTCAGGTACGCGGGGTTCGGGTGTGCGTATATTTTTGTGCACTTTAATAAAAACAGCGGCAATAATTGTTGAATATCACAAGAAAGAAGTGTATTATTCCGTTAAATTGTTGTGGATTTAGACAAATCCGTACAAACTGTTTTAGGAAAGGATCGAGAATGAAACATAATAAGGCATTCGCAGCTGAATACTATTATTACTACTACTATGACAATGTAGTAGATGGTTTGCTGTGAGGAGAATGCCTGATCGATGTCGATTCCTGAAGATGACATTACGCCCTGCAGCAGATGCTGCAGGGCGATTTTGTTTTTGCAGCGGTATAAAACATCCGCAACGTTGATAACTATTGTGGACTGAGAGATTTCATAAGGAGGAACACTGTAATGCCCGCTATCAAATTCTATGATCATGAACCTATCCCAATGGAGATGCACAAAGTGAAGATCGTACAGCAGCTGAATCTGCTTCCGACAGATGAAAGGCTGAAGAAGATGTACGATGCAGGATTCAACACATTCCAGCTGCACAACGGAGACATATTTATGGATATGCTCACTGACTCGGGCGTGAATGCTATGAGTGACAAGATGCTTGCCGGAATGATGGCACCGGATGACGCGTATGCGGGAAGTGAATCGTTCTATCGCATGCAGGACAAGCTGGAAGAGATATTCGGGATCAAGTACTGCCTCCCTGCACATCAGGGTAGAGCTTGTGAGAATATTCTTGCTACGAGATTTGTGAAACCGGGCAGCTGTGTCATCATGAATTATCACTTCACGACTGCCAAGGCTCATATCACAAGACTGGGCGGATATGTAGAAGAGCTCGTTAAAGATGAGGGACTTGTCTCTCAGAGTGATCTTCCTTTCAAGGGGGACATCGATCTTGATAAACTAGAGAGCTGTATAGAAAAGGTGGGAGCTGAGAATGTTGCTTTCATGAGACTCGAATCAGGCACCAACCTTATAGGAGGACAGCCGGTATCCGTACAGAATTTCAAGGATGCGTGCGCTGTAGCAAGGAAACACGGAATAATATCTGTTCTGGATGCATCGCTTCTGCAGGATAATCTTTACTTCAACAAGATCCGTGAGGATGCCTGCAAAGACATGTCGATCCGCGAGATCACACGGGAGATAGCCGATCAGTTCGATATTATCTACTTCTCGGCACGTAAATTCGGCTTTGCCCGCGGCGGAGCTATCCTTGTAAGAGACGAGGATATGTTCCATTCCATGGAGGATCTGGTCCCTATGTTCGAAGGCTTCCTCACATACGGCGGTATGTCTGTCCGTGAGATGGAGGCTATGACTGTGGGATTCGATGAATCTATGGAGATGGATGTGATCTCGCAGGGACCGCAGTTCATCGATTACTGTGTAAAGCAGCTGGATGCTTACGGAGTTCCTATGATCACTCCGGGCGGGGGACTCGGAGCACATGTCGATGCAACACAGTTCGTCAGCCACATCCCTCAGGGCGAATATCCTTCGGGAGCACTGGTATGCGCTTTCTACATCTGCGGCGGCATCAGAGGCATGGAGAGAGGAACGCTTTCTGAGGAGAGAAACCCTGACGGAAGTGAAAGATTCGCTTCCATGGAGCTCGTAAGACTGGCTTTGCCTAGACGTGTATTTACACTTTCGCAGGTTGAATACGTTATAGACAGAGTTAAATGGGTATATGATCACAGGGATATGATCGGGGGACTCAGATTTACACATGAGCCTGCAACACTCAGATTCTTCACAGGCAAACTCGAGCCGACATCTGACTGGCCGGAGAAGCTCGCTGCCGCTTTCAAAGCAGACTTCGGTGAGGATCAGTAGCCGGACATATAATAGAAGAAGGGCACTGCGCGCGGTGTCCTTTTTTTGATTACCGCTTGATTTTGACGGGTCAAATGTACACAATAGAAACGTAGGTTAATGTTGAAGATGATGGGTGATTTGATGAAGATCGAGAATCAAGCAATGATGTTTGCGTTTCTCAGCAAACATGCAATACAGGCTGAAGGAGAGAAGGGCAGAGAGGTCATTCAGGAGGGAATGAAGCGCTACGGAAGAGAGCGCGGTGCCAGAATGGCTGCGAGAGCCAGAGCAAATGGCGATCCTGTAGACCTGTGGACCAATCAGGCATACGGAGAGTGGAAGCCGGATTATCCGGGACAGATGGAGTTCGGAAATGTACGCACTGAACCGACACTGGTTACGTACATCAGCAAATGCGCGTGGTGTGAGGCGTGGAAGAAGAACGATATACTTGAATACGGCCGCGAGTACTGCGTGCATGTAGACGAAGCAGTTTATGAGGGCTTTGGATGCGGCGCTGTCTGCACTCCGCTGACGACCCCTATGAGCTGGGGCGGAACAAGATGTGACTTTGACTGGGGCAAACCGCTGACTGAGGATGAGCTTCGCATGGCAGCTGATAAGAAGGCTGAGCTCGGCGGCAGCGCTATGAAGGATTTCACATATCATACAGCACACATTTATTATTCAGTAGCTGACGAGATCAGGAAGGGCCTGCCTGAGAAGGCTGAGGAGATCATAAGCGGGGCAGTCGCTGATTACATCGAGCTGTTCGGCCAGGAAGACTATGATGCGCTTCTCGATTATGCAGATGAGAAATTCTGATCATAAAGTAATACTAACAATATAAGGAGGACAAGGGACGATGAAGTTCGGAGTTATCGGATTCGGAAATATGGGCGGCGCTATTGTTAAGGGCGCTCTGTCCAAGGGAACACTGAAGAAAGAGGACATCAATGTTTATGATATCCTGGAGGTAAGAAATAATGAAGCTGCAGAGCTGGGACTGCATGTGTCGGCAGATGATGAGGCTCTGTGTGCTGAGTCGGATATCATCCTTCTCGCTGTAAAGCCGCAGCAGATGGAGGAAGCTCTCGGAATGTGCAAGCAGGCGCTTGCGGGCAAAGCGATGCTTTCGATCGTTGCAGGGGTGAGCATCGAGAGGCTGAAGAACGCGATCAGCGGAGACAGCCCGCGTATTCTCAGACTTCTGCCTAATACACCGGCATTGGTATTTGAAGGAGCTTTCGGTCTGTGCAAGGAAACTGATCTGGCTGATGAAGAGAAGAAGTTTGCAGTGGATCTGTTCGAATCGATCGGTATAGTTGAATGGGTCAAGGAATATGATATAGACGCGATCTGCGGGCTGTCCGGGGGCGGTCCTGCCTACGCGGCGATGTTCATCGAGGCGCTCGCCGACGGAGGCGTCAAGCAGGGCTTGACGAGGCCCGTCGCTATGAAGATGGCAGCGCAGACGGTCCTCGGGACCGCCAGACTCATCCTTGAGACCGGCATCCATCCGGGAGCACTGAAAGACATGGTATCTTCACCTGCCGGAACTACTATCGAAGGCGTTGAGAAGCTGGAAGAAGGAGGAATGCGCAGCGCAGTTATGAAAGCTGTAGTCGCTGCTACCGACAGATCCAGAGAACTGTGATCTGACCGATCAGCTTCAATCAGGTGACATCCGCCGTCTGTTGTAGAATATGCATTTAGAAAACCGCCAGAACAGTTGAATTTTCAATCGTTCTGGCGGTTGTATCATTTTGAAAGATCATTCAGGGAATGCTCATTCTAAAGCGGTCCATCCCTTGTTATTCGCTCCTCTTTTTATGTCTTGTATGGGTCATTTCCCGGCCGACTTCAGCATCTCGAGAGCTTTGTCCGTGATGCGCTTTGCCGTATCGAGCTTGGAGAGCTTGCCCAGTTCGATAGTGTCATCCGCGGTGATGATGGTCACAACGTTGGTATCGCCCTTGAATCCGGCACCTTCGACTCTGAGGCTGTTAGCGCATATCATGTCGAGTGATTTGCGTTCCAGCTTGGCTCTTGAATTGGCGATCAGATCATCCGTCTCCATCGAGAATCCGCATACTACCTGCCTGTCTGTACGGACTTTGGCGAGATCCCCGAGAATATCAAGCGTTCTCTTGAGAGGGATAGACATGTCTCCGTCCTTCTTCTTGATCTTATGATCTGCCGTAGTTACAGGTGTATAGTCTGCTACTGCTGCAGCCATGAAGACCATATCAGCATCGGAATTCTCCATGACCAGGTCATGCATGTCGGCTGCGCTCAGAACGTTGACCACCTTGACTCCAAGAGGAGCTGCCAGAGCGACAGGGCCGCTGACAAGCGTCACATCCGCTCCTCTCATGCGGCAGACCTTGGCGATAGCATAGCCCATCTTGCCGCTGGAATGATTGGTGATATAGCGGACCGGATCGATGGACTCCTGAGTAGGACCTGCGGTAACGAGGACCTTGAGCCCTTCGAGGTCATGATCGAAAGCGATCTCGTTAAGAATGTGTTCCAGCAGGACATCGGGCTCAGGCATCTTGCCCTTTCCCTCGTCGCCGCATGCCAGCAAACCCTCAGCCGGTTCGATCACGCGGATGCCGTCATCAGCTAATCTCTGCATATTTCTGAGAGTGGCCGGGTTCTCATACATTGCGGTATTCATCGCCGGAACGACCAGCTTAGGACAGCGTGCCGCCAGAAAAACAGTAGTCAGCATATCATCGGCGATCCCGTTGGCTGCTTTGGCAATGAAATTTGCCGTCGCCGGAGCTACGATCATCAGATCCGCTGCTTTGGCCAGTGATATATGCTTTACATCATATTCAAAATGCCGGTCGAACATCTCCACCGTACACCTGTTGTTGGTCAGAGTCTCGAAAGTAAGAGGCGATATGAACTGTGTTGCATGCTCTGTCATGACAACATGGACATTGGCGTGCTGCTTGCGAAGCGCGCTGGCAAGGTAAGCTGTTTTGTACGCAGCGATCCCGCCTGTTACTCCTAATACTACTGTTCTGCCTTCGAGCATCTTGTGTGCCTCCTTACGCATCGGGGATCCGCTCGCTGTGATAAGCGAGCAGGTTGGAGCAGGGCTCCCGTTTCATAAGAATTATATCTGTGCCGGCAGTCTGCGTCAATTCCACCCGGAGCAAAGCCGGGCAGGCCGCGATAAGGCTGCCGCTTACTGATGGGCATAATACTTTATCGGGCAGAAATAATAATGTATAATTAGTCAGCAAATCAGAAAGACTATGCAATAACGGGAAAGGGGACCGTATATAATGGATGAGAGCAAGCTGAGGATCATCGAGGTCAAAGAAAGCATCCTTGAAGACAATGATGCGGATGCGGACAGACTTCGTGATGAGCTTAGTGAACAGAAGACTTTTTATCTGAATGTTATGTCATCTCCGGGATCCGGAAAGACTTCGAGCATCCTGCAGCTCATAGCCAGACTGCGTGATGAGTTCAGGATCGGAGTGCTGGAGGCTGATATAGACGGAGATTGCGATACAAGGACAATGCTTGAAGCCGGAGTGGCTTCCGTACAGATACATACGGGTGGCATGTGCCATCTGGATGCCGATATGAGCAGACAGTCACTGAAGGAGATCGGTTCAGAGGATCTTGATCTGGTCATATTGGAGAATGTCGGAAATCTGGTGTGCCCTGCTGAGTTTGACACAGGTGCTGTCAAGGATCTTGTGATCCTTTCCGTGCCGGAGGGTGATGATAAACCGCTCAAGTATCCTCTCATGTTTGAAAAGGCTGATGTGGTGCTGGTCAACAAGATCGATGCCATGGAGGTGTTTGACTTCGATATGGAGAGATTTACTGAGTACGTCAGGCTTCGCAACGCATCTGCTGACGTGTTCCCGGTCTCGGCCGAGACAGGAGAGGGCTTTGACAAAGCGGCAGAATGGATCAGAGCGGCGGCTCAAGAATTTCTGGGAGGTGCGAAGTGATGAGCGAGAATGGCAGCATCAGAGTAATAGATGTAAACATGGAAGTTTTTGACCTGAATGACAGGATCGCCAACGAGGTCAGAGCAGAAAACAAGGCTAATGGAGTGTTCATGGTCAATCTCATGGCTTCGCCTGGTTCGGGCAAAACGACTACACTTCTTCGCACCATATCGGAGCTTGGCGAAGAGTACCGCATCGGAGTCATGGAGGCAGATATAGATGCATCCGTTGATGCCGAGAAGATGGCGGCTGCCGGTGTCAGATCCATCCAGATCCATACAGGCGGAGAGTGCTGCATGGACGCGGCAATGACCAGGCAGGCATTGGAAGAATTTGAAACAGCTGATCTCGATATCCTGTTCATGGAGAATGTCGGGAACCTCGTCTGCACGGCAGAGCAGGATACAGGCGCGAATGTCAATGTCGAGATCCTGTCTATACCGGAAGGTGATGACAAGCCTCTCAAATACCCGCTTATGTTCACTGTCTGCCAGGCGGTACTTGTAAACAAGACCGATACACGTAAGTTCTTCAAGTTTGACGACGAAGCCTTCGTAGAAAGAGTCCACAGTCTAAATCCGACAGCAGAGGTGTTCTTCATCTCGGCAAAGACAGGCGAGGGATTCGAAGCCTGGACAGGATGGCTCAGGGAACAGATGAGATCATATAATCGTTAATCAATATAAGCATATATAAATATAAGGAGGAAACCGAAATGGTCAAAGTTATTACACAGGATACTTATGAACAGGAAGTAATGCAGGCCGGCGGCACAGTGCTCGTAGATTTCTATGCTGACTGGTGCGGACCATGCAAGATGCAGGCGCCTATCGTTGAGATGCTCAGCGAGGAGAAGCCGGAAGTGAAGTTCTGCAAGCTCAACGTCGATGATGCTCCGGTGATCGCGATGCAGCTCGGTATCAGCAGCATCCCTACTATCATGGTAGTAAAAGACGGAGAGATAACATACAAGCAGCCGGGCCTGATGCAGAAATCAGAACTCGAAGCACTGCTGTAGTTGGCAGAGGAATGGAGTCATACCATGTTGTTGTTAAATAAGACAGACATACAGAGCGTCTTCAATATGGCTGATGCCATTCAGGCAGACAAAGAATGCTACAAGCTGTTCAGCGAAGGCAAGTTCGATGTACCGCTGAGAGCTGTAATAAACGGAGAGCACGGGAACTTCCTGTTCATGCCGGCTTATTGCGGCGAGATGAATGCCGCAGCACTCAAGATCGTAAATATCATGCCCGGGAATACAGCGCTTGGTTTACCGGCTTCGATCGGACAGGTTCTTCTGATCGATGGTGTGACAGGCGAGGTCAAAGCACTTGCTGACGGGACATATGTCACTGCTCTCAGGACTGCAGCAGCCAGCGGAGCAGCTTTCGATCTCTTCGGCGTCGGTAATGCCTCGATCGGAGCGATGATAGGTACCGGAAGCCAGGCGATGTGTCAGCTCGAAGCAATGCTGACTGCCCGCAAGCTGACGGAGGTCAGGGTCGCGGCAAGGGATTTCAGCAAGACACAGGCTTTCGTAGAGGACGCAGCTAAACAGCTCGCAGGTTACGGAGCAGAGATCATAGCGGTTGAGGATCCTGATGAAGCAGTAAGAGGAGCAGATCTTGTTACACTCGTTACTACTTCCCCAACTCCTGTATGCAGCGCAGAGAGCTTCAGCCCGGGATGCACAGTAAGTGCAGTCGGAGCATACACATATGATATGCAGGAGCTTGATCCGGGGATCTTCGCCAAGTGCGGCAAGATATATTTCGACTCGCAGGAAGCAGTTTTGTCAGAGTCAGGTGATATCCTCCGTCCGATGGATGAGGGTATCCTGAAAGAGGAACAATTCACCGGCGATATAGGCGACTATCTGCTTGGGAAGATACCGGGCAGGGAGTCCGATGATGAGATAATAGTATTTGAAAATGTAGGATTCGGAGCATTGGATCTCTATGCGGCGCAGAAAATATACGAGAAAGCTGCAGCTGTCGGAGCCGGCACCGAATGGAAATAATGGAGGTAAGATATGCCACATGTAGACATCAGCATGTTCGCAGGCAGAAGCGATGAGCTCAAGAAGAAAGTAGCTGAAGCAGTTGTCGAGACGATGATGAGTGAACTGGGATGCCAGAGAAGTCACCTGTCCGTAGCTATACATGACGTTGATCCTGCCGACTGGAATGAGAAGGTAGGAAGCAAAGTCGATCCAAGCAAAGTATATGCAGGTGAGGTGTTCAAAGTAGAATAAAGATCGCGGTTTTCTATAGGTTCCTCTGAAAACATATTTGTTTTATACGATAAAAAATACCGTTAAGTTTTTGTGAAAAAACATAATTCCGTGTTGACCTATATGCATCATATGAGTAAAATACATATCGAAGCAAAAGGGTTAATATAGAGAATATTTTGGGTGAAAGAGTTTAGGGGAACGTTTCATCAGAATATTCAGCGATTGTGACAGGGAAGCCGGAAGAAGCCGGCTTTTTCTGTTGCTGTAATTATTAGGGCAGCGAGCCCGCTCCGGTACCGAAATGCTCGACATTCGTGAATCGCACATTTCATCTTCGCTCGCTCGACGAGCATGGGGAGTTGGCAAAGTTCCGCTGCGCTCCAGTTGCCCAAGTCCATCCATGTCGTCGTTACTCGTTCAGTGAACTATATCGATTCTCTCATAAGTCTGCGCTTGCGGTACCGGAGCGGGCTCCACAATTCGATAATTAAAAGACTGCACTTGAGATCGAGGCAGGCAATTATCAGTTGCTTGCTTTACTACTCTGAACTGAAGTATAATTCAATAGTTATGGCATACATTGAAGTAAGAGATCTAATTGTTGAATTCATGCGAGTCACAGATGACGGCCAGGAGGTCCCGGGAACGATAGCGTTGAACGGGGTCAGCCTTGATGTTGAGAAAGGCTGCTTCCTCTCTGTTACCGGCAAGAACGGATCCGGCAAATCCACTTTGGCTAAATGCCTCAACGGACTGATACTGCCGACTTCCGGCTCTGTTGTCGTGGACGGGATGAAGACGACAGATGAGAGCCATCTGTGGGACATTAGGAGTCGTGTTGGAATGGTGTTCCAGAATCCTGACAATCAGATCGTTTCTTCTATTGTAGAAGATGATGTGGCTTTCGGCCCGGAAAATCTCGGAGTCGATCCTAAGGAGATAAGGAAACGGGTCGATGATGCTTTGAAGAAAGTCGGGATGTATGAGCATCGCAATAAAGGAGCGCATATGCTTTCCGGAGGCCAGAAACAGCGCATCGCTATCGCTGGAGCTGTCGCTATGAGGCCTGAATGCATAGTCTTTGACGAGCCGACGGCGATGCTGGATCCTATGGGACGAGCCGGAGTCATGGAGATCATCAAAGAACTTAATTCAGAAGGGATAACGACCATACTGATCACCCATTTCATGGAAGAAGCAGCGCAGGCTGATCGAATGATCATAATGAAACAGGGCAGGATATTTGCTGATGGAACTCCGCAGGAGCTCTTCTCAGACAGGGATCTCATACGCGGGTCAGGGCTTGAACTGCCTCCGGAGATCGATCTCAGAGAACGGCTCGGTCTGCCTGAAAGCGTTATGACAACAGAGGATATCATATGTCAATTGAAGTAAAGGATCTCAGATATGTATACAGCCCGGGGATGCCGGGAGAAACAGTAGCTCTGGATGGCGTTTCCTTTTCCGTTCAGGATGGCGAGACCCTTGGCGTCATAGGACATACAGGATCGGGCAAATCAACTCTTCTCCAGCATCTCAACGGATTGCTCAAACCTCAGTCCGGTGAGGTATACGTCGATGGTCAGTGCATCACGGACGGCAAGACCAAAATGGTCGAGATAAGACGCAAGGTGGGTCTGGTCTTCCAGTACCCTGAGTATCAGCTGTTCGAGGAGACTGTTGCGAAGGATGTTGCCTTCGGCCCTAAGAACCTCGGCCTCAGCGAAGAGGAAACCGA